>JAHDXX010000148.1 GCA_023384025.1 Sphingomonadaceae bacterium | reverse complement strand
GGCTGTCGGCAGGAACATGGCTGAGGTGAAGGAACATCGCCGCGCCGGGATTGCCGTCAGCCCAGCCGAGCAGAGCCTGCCAGAACGGTTCCTCGAACCCGCGGCGGACCAGCGGTGCGCCGCAGAAGGCATTGTCATGCAGCCAGCTGGCGAAGTGGGGGAAAGGGTAGCCGTAATAGGCCAGCTTGCGCACGACCGGCAGCAGGCCGATCAGTTGGCCACCTGTTTCGAGCACCAGCTTCCCGGCACCGGCAGACTGGCCGAGGTGGGTCAGGCCCGGGGCAAGGAACCAGTGTTCGAAGAACGGGTTGGGGTCACTGGCATCGTCAGCGAGCTCGCCCCATGCCTGCGCGGTGGGCCACAAATGCGGGCTTTCGGCAGGAACAAGGCGCACCGACGGGAGCGGCGCTGCCGCTGGCTGTCCGGCACGGGAAGCGATCCGCCCCTGTTCCACGCGTTAACCTTCGCATGACCGCGAAATTGCGGCTTTGTGAGAGGATTAGCGTCGAGAAGCTTAGGAACGTTTAACGAAAGGGGGCACCCGAGCCGCTGGCCGGGTGCCCCAACTGATCCCGACGGATGGTTACTTGAGCGTGATCAGGGCCGGGGGTGCATCCCCGTCGCTTTCGACGTAGGCCGGATTGTACTTGGCCAGCCAGGCCTCGGCCTCTTCGATCCACTGGATGTGCACGTCGTCATAGGGCAGGTTGTGAGTGCCCTGCGGCTGGACGATGTAGCGGAAATGCTCGCCTTCGACCTTGCCGGCGCGCTTCAGATTCCCGACCAGCGTTTCCGCCTGTTCCATCGGGATACGGGCATCGCGCTTGGCAGTCACGATCAGGATCGGCGCCCACTTGCCATCTGCATTGCGCGCCGGTGAAATCGCTTCCGGATCATCCGAAGTGGCCTGGAACCCGCGAGCGAAACGACCAAGGTTCTCGGCATCCCACTTGTTCATCAGCGGCATGTCGTAAACGCCGGCGCCTGCAATCGCGCAACGCCAGGTGTCGGCATCGCGCTGGGCACCCCGCGCCGCAGCGAACCCGCCGTAGGACCAGCCCATGATGCAGGCGCGCTTGGGGTCGATGACGCCCTTTTCGCCGTAGTAGGTCAGGATATCGTTGAGATCGTCCTGCATGCGCTTGCCATAGCCGCCGGGATCACGGCCGAGCTTTTCGAATGCCTTGCCGTACCCGCCCGAACCGCGATAGTTCGGCTGGATCACCACGTAACCCGCTTCGGCCAGCGGCTGGTTCCACGGTTCAAGGCTGTTGGTGGCCGACAGGACACCGAACGGACCGCCGTGGGGCATGACCACCACCGGCAGGTTCTTCTGCCCCATCCGGTGGCGCGGATAGGTCACGATTGCCTGGATCTTCGTGCCGTCGCTGGCGGTGTACCATTCCGCCTTGACCGGATTCATGGGCGCGTCCTTGAGCGCGCTGCGCTGCCAGTTGAGCAGGCGCAGGTCGCCAGTCGCGGTGTCGAAAAGGTAGAAGCCGCCGGCGCGAGCCTTGCCGCCTGCATACAAGACGATGCGGGAAAAGTCAGGAACGTAGTCGACGATCGAGACTTCGCCCTTGCCGAAGACTTCCTCGAGCACGGTGTTGATCTCAGCGAGCGTCGGATCAACGAATACCGAGCGGATTTCACCGTCGAACGTGCGGTAACCGAGAACCTTTCCGCCATCGCTGTCAGTGATCAGGCCTTGCAGATCGAAACCCTCGGTCTTGTAGACAGCGTCCGACAGGGTCATGGTCTTCATGTCGACCTTGTAGACCGCTTCGTAGCCCTCGTGGCGGGACGTGACATAGGCGGTATCGGTGCCTGGGACGAACAGCTCAGGCGCCGGGATCGATTCCGTAAACGTGGCGTCGGCTTCGTTGTAGACCGTCTTGAAGTTGGCCTCGTTCTCGCCGCGGTAGAGCATGCGGACCTTGCCGGAATCGCGATCGTTGTTGAAGCCGGCGCGGACGATCCCCTGGGAGTCCGCAGCCCAGCCGCGCACGATCGGGTTGGTCCGCTGGACAATCGAGTACTTGCCGGTCGCGACATCCACTTCGACCACTTCGGGGAAGCCAAACCGCTCGGTTCCGTTCGCAACCGAATCCCGCTGCAGCAGATACTTGCCGGTCGCATCGTCGACATGGAGGATGGCGCCGGCATCGCCACCGGCATCGCGCCAGGCCTGGTTGACCAGCTTGCCGGTCTTGATGTCGTAAGCGACCAGGCGGCGGAAATCGGACAGGCCGAAGCCGAGATCCTCGCGCGAGATGATGGTCAACACGACATGCCCGTTGCCGATCCACCGGAACCCAGACATGGTGCGATCGCCGGATTCACGAGCCTCTTCGGCGGCGAGGATCAGCTTCTGTTCCATGGACTGGAGATTGAGCAGCACCAGGACTTCGCGCCCGTTGGCCCCGGCAAGGTATGCAATGTGCTTGCCATCCGGCGAAATACGCGGGCTGCGCATATTGGACTTCTTGACGAACTCGCCGACCGGGATACGCCCCTTGACGGTTTCGACCACCTGCGGCGCTGCTGCCGCGGCATCCTGCGCCGCTGCGATCCCAGTCCCAGCCAGTGTGGCGCCGATGACGAGCGCAAGTGCGCTGGCACCGCGAAGTGCGATCTTGTGAATTTGCATGAAGCTGCGTCCCTCTTTCTGAATTTCAATCAGGTGCGGACACGCGGGCGGCGCAATTTGCGTCGCACCAATACCAGTCCCTGATTGCAGAACCTATCGTCTGGCCCGGGCAGGGCAAGCAAAAACCCCGCCCGGAGCGAACTCCAGACGGGGCCTGCGATCGAACGAACCGACAGCGGATGGTTACATCGCGCCGTGGCCACCCGCCAGCGCCGCGAGCAGAAGCAGCGCGACGATGTTGGTGATCTTGATCATCGGGTTCACGGCCGGGCCGGCGGTGTCCTTGTAGGGGTCACCCACGGTGTCACCGGTCACGGCAGCCTTGTGGGCTTCAGAGCCCTTGCCTCCGTGGTTGCCGTCTTCGATGTACTTCTTCGCGTTGTCCCACGCACCGCCGCCGGCGGTCATGGAGAGCGCGACGAACAGCCCGCCGACGATCACGCCGAGGAGCAGTGCGCCGAGCGCGGCAAAGCCGTTGGCCTGTCCGGCAATCGCGGTGATCAGGAAGTACACCACCACCGGTGCGAGCACCGGCAGCAGCGACGGAATGATCATTTCCTTGATCGCCGCCTTGGTCACGAGGTCCACGGTCCGCGCGTAGTCCGGCTTGGACTCGTAGGTCATGATGCCGGGGTTGGTGCGGAACTGCTCGCGCACGTCGACCACCACGTCACCCGCAGCGCGGCCGACAGCGGTCATGCCCATCGCACCGAACAGGTACGGGAGCAGCGCGCCGAGCAGCAGGCCGACGATGACGTAAGGGTTTTCGAGGCTGAACGAGACTTCGCCATTGGCAAGGTCACCGTCGAGCAGCGCCGGGAAGAACACCCGAAGGTCGGTAGTGTAGGCGGCGAACAGCACCAGCGCGGCGAGGCCGGCGGAACCGATCGCGTAACCCTTGGTCACAGCCTTGGTGGTGTTGCCCACGGCGTCGAGCAGGTCGGTCTTCTCGCGGACGGAATCGTCCAGACCGGCCATTTCGGCGATGCCGCCGGCGTTGTCGGTCACCGGGCCATAGGCGTCGAGCGCCACGACCATGCCGGCGAGTGCCAGCATCGCGGTCGCCGCGTAGGCGATCCCGATCAGGCCAGCCAGCTGGAAGGCGACGATGATGCCTGCGACGATCACGATCGTCGGCAGCGCGGTCGCTTCAAGCGAGATGGCGAGGCCCTGGATCACGTTGGTGCCGTGGCCGGTTTCCGAAGCCTTGGCGATCGAGCGGACCGGACGGTAGGCCGTGCCGGTGTAGTACTCGGTGATCCAGATGATCAGGCCGGTGATGACCAGGCCCAGCAGCGAGCAGTAGAACAGCGCGCGGCCGGTGAAGGTCTGACCGTTCACCGTCAGCTCGGTGGCCATGCCGCCAAGAGCGACATCAGTGGCGAACCAGATCGCCGGGATCGCGAGGATCGCGGAGACAAGGAAGCCCTTGTACATCGCGCCCATCACGTTGGTCCCGCCGCCGAGGCGGACGAAGTAGGTCCCGATGATCGAGGTGACGATGCAGACGCCGCCGATCAGCAGCGGCAGGGCCATCAGCCCTTCGAGCACCGGCGAAGCCGACATCAGCAGCGCCGTCAGCACCATGGTGGCGCCAACGGTAACGACATAGGTCTCGAACAGGTCGGCAGCCATACCGGCACAGTCGCCCACGTTGTCGCCCACGTTGTCCGCGATCACTGCCGGGTTGCGTGGATCGTCTTCCGGGATCCCGGCTTCGACCTTGCCGACGAGGTCGGCACCGACGTCAGCAGCCTTGGTGAAGATGCCGCCGCCGAGACGGGCGAAGATCGAGATCAGCGATGCGCCGAAGGCGAGGGCGACGAGGCCGTCGACCACGGTGCGGTCATCCCCGCCGACCGAGTATCCGCCCGGACCGGTCAGGTACCAGTAGAACACCGCAATCGCGAGCAATGCGAGGCCGGCCACCAGCATCCCAGTGATCGCGCCTGCGCGGAACGCGAGGGTCAGGCCCTGCTGGAGGCCCTGAGAGGCTGCCTGCGCCGTGCGGACGTTGGAGCGGACCGAGATGTTCATCCCGATATAGCCAGCCACGCCCGAGAGCACGGCGCCGATGATGAAACCGACCGCCGAAACCGGGCCGAGGAACACCCCGACCAGAACGGCGACGACCACGCCGACAATGCCGATGGTGGTGTACTGGCGGTTGAGGTAGGCCTGTGCGCCTTCCTGGATGGCCGCAGCGATTTCCTGCATTTTTTCATTGCCGGCGCTGGAACCCAGCACCTGGCGGCTGGTGACGAAGCCGTACAGCACGGCGAGCAGTCCCAGCCCGATGGAGATGATGACAAGATCCACGATAGTCCCCCTGACGTGAAAGATTCCGGCCCGCGCATACGGGTCCGGCAATTCGGGTGGCGTGGCTATATAAGAGGGCGCGCAAGGCGCAACCCCTTCAAAGTCAGCATGCCCCGATTCGCGACGCTTGCATTCGCGGCGGTGCCCCGCCACATCGCCGTGCATGACCGAAACTGCCGAGCCGCCGATGAAAGCCGGGATCATCCCGGTCACTCCCTTGCAGCAGAACTGCACGCTGTTGTGGTGCACGAAGACGATGAAGGGGGCGCTGGTCGATCCGGGGGGCGATCTCGACAAGCTCAAGGCGGCAGTGGCCAAGGTTGGCGTCACGCTGGAAAAGCTGCTCGTCACCCACGGCCACCTCGACCATTGCGGCCAGACCGGCATGCTCGCCGAGGAACTCGGCTTGCCGATCGAAGGGCCGCACGAGGACGACCGGTTCTGGATCGAACAGCTCGACGATGATGGCCCGCGCTGGGGCATGGTCGCGCAGAGCTTCGAGCCGACCCGCTGGCTCAAGGATGGCGACACGGTGACGGTGGGCGAACTGACGCTGGAGGTGATCCACTGCCCCGGCCACACGCCTGGCCACGTGATTTTCTACCATGCGCCGAGCCGCTTCGCGACGGTCGGCGACGTGCTGTTCAAGGGGAGTATCGGCCGCACCGACTTCCCGCGCGGCAATCACCAGCAGCTGATCGATTCGATCACGCAGAAGCTGTGGCCGCTGGGCGAGGACGTCACGTTCGTGCCCGGCCACGGCCCGACCAGCACCTTCGGGCTGGAGCGCAAGACCAACCAGTTCGTCGGCGACATGATGCTTTCTTGATTGCGCGCCCCTCCGGGGCGCGATGTCCTCGCTCATGCGGCATGAATGCCGCGTCGCTGCGGGCGGCCGGTCGGCCTTGCTGCCCGGGTGGTCCGGGCAGAAGACGTCTTCAGTAGGTTAGAGTCTTTAGCTACATCACCCCGAGCGTCACCAGCACCGCAACGATGGCCAGACCGAGCAGGGTCAGCATGGTGATCAGCGTTCCGACCATGCGCGGCTTGGTCGGGCCTTCGCCGTCCATGCCGATTCCGTGCGCGACCCGGCCGAGCATGTACACGCCGGCGACCCATGCCAGCCACGGTTCGCCCTTGCCGCTGAGCTCGATCGCCGCGACCAGCGCGAGGACAAACGGGGTGTTCTCGACAAAGTTGAGCTGCGCGCGCATCCGGCGGGTCAGCGGGCCGCCGGCGTCGTCGCCGTGGATCACCTTGAGCTGGCCGCGCATCTGCCCGACACGGATAGAAAGCCAGATATTGATCAGCGCGGCCGCAGCGCAGGCGGTCAGTGTCACAGGTAGCAGCATGTCTCGGTTCCCCTCCGTTTATGGCGCGGTGCTACAGGTGCGCGGAGCGGGTTGCAACGCGGGAATTTTTCGCTATAGGCCGCGCCTTCCCCGCCATGGCCGGGCCTTCTGCGATGCACGCGCTTGTGCATGCGGTGGCCATGCCCTAGGGCGGCCCGTCACAAAGTCGTCCGAATTATTTGAGAAACAGGTGCCGCAATGGCTGTCCCAAAAAGAAAAGTTTCGCCCCACCGCCGCGGTA
Source organism: Sphingomonadaceae bacterium (assembly GCA_023384025.1). Classification (GTDB taxonomy): domain Bacteria; phylum Pseudomonadota; class Alphaproteobacteria; order Sphingomonadales; family Sphingomonadaceae; genus 34-65-8. Next base: position 1,454 of record JAHDXX010000148.1, on the reverse strand, counting down.
ACCGCCGGTCGCACGATTCGCTGAAGGTCGAAGCCTTCCACGAGTGCTCGAACTGTGGCGAACTCAAGCGCCCGCACAACCTGTGCCCGGCGTGCGGCCACTACAACGGTCGCGAAGTCATCGCTGTCGGGCTCTGAGCCCGGTTAACAGGGGAATTGCGCAATGAGCCTGCCGCGTATCGCCATTGATGCGATGGGCGGCGATGAAGGCGTGCGCGTGATGATCAGCGGCGCGGCCGAGGCCCGCCGCCGGCACGACAAGTTCAAGTTCCTGCTGGTGGGTGACGAGGAGCGCATCAAGCGCGGCCTCGAATCGCACCCGAACTTGCGCGCGGCCTCCGAAATCCTCCATTGCGACGATGTGGTCAGCGGCGATGAAAAGCCGACTCAGGCGCTGCGCCGGGCCAAGACCACGAGCATGGGCCTCGCTATCAACGCGGTGAAGACGGGCGAAGCGGGCGCAGCGGTGAGCGCGGGCAACACAGGCGCGCTGATGGCCATGGCCAAGCTGTCGCTGCGGACCATGCCCGGGATTGACCGGCCCGCCCTGTGCGCGGTCATGCCGACGCTGGGCGAGAACGACGTGTTCATGCTCGACCTTGGCGCCAACACCGAAGCCGATGCGCGCAATCTGGTGCAATATGCAATCATGGGTGCCGCCTATGCCCGGATCCTGACCGGCAAGGAGCAGCCGCGCGTGCGCCTGCTCAATATCGGGACCGAGGAAACCAAGGGCACCGATTCGCTCCGGGTGGCCGCTGCCCAGTTGCAGGCCGCGACCGGGCTCGCCCTGCAGTTCGACGGGTTCGTCGAAAGCGACAAGATCAATCGCGGCGAAGTTGACGTGGTGGTGACGGACGGCTTCTCCGGCAACATTGCCTTGAAGGCGATCGAAGGCACCGCACGTTTCGTTACCGACCTGCTGCGCCGCGCCTTTACCAGTTCGATCCGGTCCAAGGTCGGCTTCCTTGTCTCGCGTCCGGCGACCGAGCTGCTGCGCCATCACCTTGATCCGAACAACCACAACGGCGCGGTCTTCCTTGGCCTCAACGGTGTGATCGTGAAGAGCCACGGCAGCGCCAACGAAAAGGGCGTTGCCAACGCCGTGGCGGTCGCCGCACGGCTGCTGGAGGAAAAGCTGACCGAACGCATCACTGCCGACCTCGCCGAGCTCCATGCCCGCCTGGGTAACGGGGCCGCCGGGGACCTGGGCGCGTGATCCGTTCCGTCATTCGCGGCAGCGGTTCCGCCCTGCCGGCACAATGCGTGACCAACGCCGATCTGGCAGAACGGGTCGAAACCAGCGACGATTGGATTGTTGAACGCACCGGCATTCGCCAGCGCTATATCGCCGGGGCGGGCGAAACGACCTCCAGCCTCGCGACCGAGGCTGCGCGCCATGCCCTGGAAGCGGCGGGGATCGACGCGAAGACGATCGACCTGATTGTGCTCGCC
>JAHDXX010000147.1 GCA_023384025.1 Sphingomonadaceae bacterium | reverse complement strand
CGCTTCGGGGCGCAATGCCGGGCACGTGCTGCCAACCCTGCGCGATGCGGCCGTGTTCGAACGCTTCCCAGATGGCGGCAAAGCCTTCCTCGATGCTTTCCGCAAACACCGCAACCTGCCCTATGATCTTTCCGCGCGGCATGGCGCGGCGCAGGATGCGGTCCGTTCGGGCTATCTCAACGTCGCCGAGAATGCCGAGGCCGCGGCCGAATTCCGCGCCAAATCGGCCTGGATGGAGCGGCAGGGCCTGCTGCGGATCGAGGAGACCGGCGGCGAGGAGCTGGTCCGGCAGACCGGCAGCAGGTTGTGGACCCACGCGATTTCCTTCCCCGATGGCGGCCAGGTCAATCCCTATCGGCTGACCAACGCCATGACCGCCGCGGCAGCGCGGCTGGGCGCGCTGGTGTTTGGCGAGAGCCCGGCGATCCGGATCGACCAAGCCGGTTCGCGCTGGACGGTGCGCACCCCGCGCGGCAGCGTCACCGCCGAACGGGTGGTGTTCTGCACCAATGCCTATCCGACCGATGTGGTGCCGGAATTCGCCACCGCCTTCTATCCGCTGACCGCCTATGCCCTGACCACCCGGACGTTGCCTGACGAGGCGAAGGCATTGATCATGCCCGGCCGCCAGACGCTCAGCCAGCTGCCGCTCGACATCAATCCGCTGGTCCGCGACCGGCATGACCGGCTTATCCTGTCATCGATCCCGACCGTGTCGTCACCCGAAGACGCCGTCTGGCATTTCCGCAACCAACTGGCCTGGCTGCACCATGCCTGGCCGGAAACGAAAACCATGAAGATCGAGCTGGAAGCCTACTGGACCGGGCGCGTGGCAATGCGCGACCGGGAATTTCCCGGCGTGTTCCAGCCACGCCCGGGCATCTACGGCCTGATGTACTTCAACGCCTGGGGCAACCTGATGGCGCCGCTGATGGGCAAGCTCCTGGCCATGGGCCTGGCAGCCGACCGCACCGACGCCCTGCCCTTCCCGATCGAGAAGCCGCTGGCCGTATCGAACCAGGGCAAGATGGACCGGATCATCCGCCACCTGCTGATCCCGGCGGCGCGCACCGCGCAGAACCTGGGCGTACTTTAACCGAGAAAGTGCCCCACGAGGTACGGGATCCCGGCCGGGAAGACCCATCCCAGCCGGCCCCAGCGGGCCAGCTTCGGTACCTGGTGGTTCCACAGGCCGAGCGCCCCGGCCGCGCCCATCGCGCCCGCCCCGTCGATCCAGATGCCGGCGAAGCCGGCAAGGCCAAGGATGCCCAGCAGCCGCACCGCCGCTCCGGCGCGGTCCTTGGCGACGGGGTTCTTGATCCCCGCCAGGCCCGCGAGGCCGATTAGACCCAGAAGGCCGACAAATGGCGCAATTGTCTCAAGCATGTGCATTCCCCTCCACGATCCCCGTCAGGCAATCTGCGGCCGTTTTCCGGCCCAGGGCAGGGCTTTCTCAAGTTGTCCGGCAAGACGGTAAAGCAGCGCCTCGTCGCCATAGCGGCCGGTGAACATCACCCCGATCGGCAGGCCAGACTTCGCCTGGGCGAGCGGCACCGACATGGCCGGCTGCCCGGTCAGGTTGGCCAGCTGGCAGAACGGCGAGTAGACCGCCGCGCGCTGGCCCCATTCCTGAAAACCGCAGTCCGGCGTCAGGTTGATCCGCCCCAGCGCGATCGGCGGGGCGGCCAGCGTCGGGGTCAGGATCAGGTCGAAACGTTCCATGAAGCGGGCGACCTTGATTGCCGCGTCCTGCAACACGCCGCTGGCCCGGGCAGCGTCCATCGCGGTAAAGGTCTTGCCGTATTCCGCAAAGGCCAGAACCATCGGCTCGACCACATCCGGTCCCGGCGTCATGCCCAGAACCTTGCAGCGATCGGCGATGTCCGCGGCCACTGCCGGGCCGATCGAGACGAAACTGGCCCACCCCAGCAGCGCGGCATCGAGCTGTGGGGCGGCCTCCTCGACATGATGCCCCAGGCTTTCACACAGCTTCGCCGCCGCCTTGGCCGCATCGATGCATTCGGGATCGACCGGAGATCCGGCAATCGGCCGGGTCATCAGCGCGATCCGCAACTTGCCGGGGTGCTTGCCCACCTGCGAGAGGAAGGTTCCGTCGGGCGTCGGCGCGCCATAGCGCGATCCGGGCTCGATCCCGTGGCTTGCATCAAGCATCGCGGCGGAATCGCGCACGCTACGGGTAATCGCGTGGTTGGTGGAAAGCCCACCCCAGCCCTCGGTGCGGATCGGCCCCATCGGCACCCGGCCGCGGCTGGGCTTCATCCCGAACAGCCCGCAGCACGATGCCGGAATGCGGATTGACCCGCCCCCGTCGCTGGCATGGGCCGCCGGGATGACACCCGACGCCACCGCCGCTGCCGCCCCGCCGGAGGACCCGCCGGAGCTGTGCGCCGGGTTCCACGGATTGCGCGTATCGCCGGTCAGCTTGTTTTCGGTCGTCCCGGTCAGGCCGTATTCGGGCGTAGTGGTCTTGCCGAAGATGACGAAGCCCGCCGCCTGGTAGCGCCGCACCAGTTCCGACGTCACCGGCGCGCGATAGCCCTTGTACAGGCGGCTGCCGCCTTCGCTCAGTTCGCCCGCGATATGGGTGTTCAAATCCTTGAGCAGCAATGGAACGCCGGTAAACGGCCCTTGGGGCAGGCCCCGGCCAATTTCGGCGCGGGCGAAGTCGTAGTGCTTCTGCGCCATGAAATTGAAGCGCGGGTTGGTCGCCTCGGCCTGTGCAATCGCCGCTTCGAGCAATTCGCTGGGCGATACCTTGCGCTGGCGCACCAGCTTGGCCAGCCCGACCGCATCATGGGATTGCAACAAGCTGCCTTCCGATCTGGCCGCAACAACCTTGGTTCCACCGACAATCCCCAGCGCCGCCGCAGCCGCACCGCCCTTCACCACTGCGCGCCGCGTTGCCACGCTCACGCGGCCTTCTGCTGCGAAGCGGGAACCCCGTCTCCGGCAGCGTAGAAGCGGGAATAGAACTTGCGGAAGTGCGGGATCGGACCGTCGCCGTCGCAGATGATCGGGTTGGGCTCGTAGCGCATCCGGTCCCACACGACCTTGTCCTGATCGAGCTGCTTGTTGACGTCCTTGATGATGGCGCGGGCAAGTCCGGCCATCGGCCCTTCGGCCTGTTCGCGCGGCTGGGTGTAGCAATAGATCACCTGCAGCTGGTCAAGCTCGACCGGGATGATGCAGGCGATCAGCAAGGTCTCGCAAATTCCGGTGAAGCGGACCCAGGCCTGGCCCGGCCCCATCGAATTGCTGGTGATGGTACCGTCGACCATGCCCTTGGGCGTGCCCATCTTGGCGCGGACGATCCCGCAGCGATCCCATTCGCCCCACGACAATTCCGAGGTCGGAAGTTCGGCGGTGCCATGGATGTACTTGAAGTGAGCAAAATCGACGCCGTTTTCCGCCATGTTCTGCAGGCTGCCGAAGATCTTCCATTCGACGACATCGTAAGGCGTCCAGTCCGGATCGCTCGCTTCGGGCAGGTGGACCACTTCGTAGAGCGGCGCTTCGTCCTGCGGGTGGTACCACACCCACAGCCACTGGTTGGCTTCGCGGATATGCCAGGTGCGGGTGCACTTGCGCTTCACCTGCGGGGGGATAGCCCTGGCGTAGGGAATTTCCTTCACCACCCCTTCCTCGCCGTCATAGCGCCAGGCGTGGAACGGGCATTCGAGCAGGTTGCCATGCACCTTGCCGCCGTGCCCCATGTGTGCGCCGAGGTGCTTGCAATAGGCGTCGACCATGCGGACCTGCCCGTCCTCGCCGCGCCAAACGGCAAGATCACGCGCGAAATAGCGGGCCGGCTTGACCTCGCCCACGGCAAGGTCCTTCGCCATCATGAACGGGTACCAGCCGAACGGGAACCCGATGTCGAGGTTGCGCTGCTCGACCGGGGCGAGATTGGCGATATCCGCCACGCGCCATGCCTCGCGCTCTTCCTTGCTCATCTTTTCCAGCACTTGCCAGACTGCCACTGGGGCAGTGCGGGCATCGGTTGCGGCTTCGTTCATATCATTCTCCCCGGCTGTTCCGGTCGGTAGGGTTTGGGGGGGTGAAAGGGTTACAGCTTGAACACCCGGCGGGCGTTCTCGCGCAGGAACTTGGGCCAGACTTCGTCCTTCAAGGGCACGTTCTCCATGTCGGACATGATCCGTTCCAGGCTTAACCCCATGGGGAAATATCCGGCATAGATGATCTTGTCCGCGCCGCGCGTGTTGGCGTAGTCGATGATTGCCTTGGGGTAGTGCTTGGGGGCAAAGGCGCTGGTCGAATAGTAGAGGTTCGGCCACTTCAGCATCAGCTTGACGGCCAGATCCTGCCACGGTTCGGCGCCGTGGCGCATCACGATCTTGAGGTCGGGGAAGAACCAGCAGACCTCGTCGAGATGCTCGACCTTCTGCGTTTCCATCGGGATGCGCGGCCCCGGAATGCCGACATTGAGGCAGATCGGAATGTCCAGTTCCACCGCACAGGCGTAGAGCGGGAACATGTACTTGTGGTTGATCGCCACCTGCGGCAGCGTTCCGGCCGGAAACACGCTGATCGCGGACAGGCCGACTTCGGCATGGATCCGCTTGATCCGCCGCACTTCCTCCATCCCCTTGTTGGGATCGCACGGCAGGTCGAAGAAGAACCGGTCGCCGTAGAGCTCCTTCGCCCGGCGCGAGGTGTCGTTCTCGTTCCAGCCGATCAATGCCTGGGCAATGCCGTGCTTGTCCATCTGCTCGACCGTCCACTTGACGTAGTCGTCGGCATGGCCGGTCTGCGGGACATCCTTGAACATGTACTGCGCCGGCATCGCAAACTGCTGGAGTGTCTCGGCATCCTTGATCAGCGGGCGGAAGGCCGAGAACCAGTCCGACCGGTCCTCGGCTTCGGGAATGCCGAGCATGCAGTCGATAATGCCGATATCCTTGGGCATGCCCATGTCACTCATCTCCAATCAGGTTCGGCCAGGTGGCGCGCAGGGCAACCTTGTTCACCTTGCCCACGTCGTTGCGCGGCAGCGGATCGGCCACAAGGGCCACCCGCCCCGGCGCCTTGTAGCGCGCCAGCCGCTCCCCGACCCAGTCGATCACGTCGCGCTCGTTCAATCCGTCGCCCTTCACCACGGCGACCAGCAGCTCACCCAGCCGCTCGTCCGGCACGCCAAACGCGGCGCATTCGCTCACGCCGGGCATTTCGCCCATGACCCGCTCAACTTCGGCGCAATAGATGTTCTCGCCGCCGGAGATGACCATGTCCTTCACCCGGTCGACGATGAAGATATACCCCTCGGCATCGACGTAGCCGACGTCGCCGGTGCGCAGCCAGCCATCCTCGGTGAAGGCAGCAGCGGTCTCGTCCGGGCGGTTCCAGTACCCGGCCATGACCATAGCACCCCTGAGCTGGATCTCGCCGCTTTCGCCGGTCGCCAGCACGGAACCGTCGGGGGCGACAATCCGCACCCGGGCCAACGGCAGGACGCGCCCGGCGGAGGACCGGTTGCGGATGAAGTCCTCCCCCACCGCCTGCGCCAGCGAGCCGGACGCCTCGGTCATTCCGTAGCCCGTGCCCATCACCGCCTGCGGGCACGCCTCGCGGATTTCGTCCAGCAGGTTGACCGGCAGCGCCTGCCCGCCCGAAGCCACGTTGCGCAGTGACGAGAGGTCGGCATCGCCCAGCTTCGCCCGGTGCAGCATGTCCCACAGCATGGTCGGCACGGCGGAGAACATGGTGATCTTTTCGTGCTCGATCAGCCGCACGGCTTCCTGCGCGTCCCAGCGGCGCATGATCACCACCTTCGATCCGGCAAACAGCGGCGAGAGGAAAGCCGCACCCAGCCCCGAAATATGGAACAGCGGATAGACCAGAAGCACCGCCTGCTGCGGCAGGTTTGCCATCAGCACCTCAGGCGTCGTCTGATACTGGCGCGCCATGTTGTGCAGCACCATCACGCCGGAGAGCTGCATCAGCATCAGCCCGGTAATCAGGCTGCGGTGGGTCAGCACCGCGCCCTTGACCCGCCCGGTGGTGCCGGAAGTGAACAGGATGGTGGCGGGATCGAGCGGCTGGGCGAGGCCCGGATCAGGCATCGCCTCACCTGCACGGCGGTCGATCTCCTGCCCGTCGAAGGGTCTGGTCAGATCGAGCATCCGGCCCTGATAACCGCCTTCGCGGATAAGGCCTGCGCGGCGGCTGTCAGCCAGAACCAGCGCCGGTGTGACATCGTCGATCATCGCCACAAGTTCAGCGGGCGAGCCGCGGCTGTTGAGCAGCGCGGCAATGCCCCCGGCCTTCATCACCGCCATGAAGGCAACAATCCATTCGGCCCGGTTGCGCATGCAGATCGCGACGCGATCCCCGCGCCGGATGTGGAGCATGGGGGCGAGCTGGTCGCGCCAGGCGAAGACCTGTTCGAAGGTCAGCCGCCGTTCGGTTCCATCCGAAGAGTAGTCGACCAGGAACGTCCTGTCGCCATGCCGCCGGGCGTGCTCGATCATCAGGTTGAGATCGGGCGCGGCGTTGGCGAACTGGAGCAGGCCGTCCCGCTCGGCGAGCTCGAACGGAGTACCGGGAGCTGTGACGGCGGCGAAAAGGGGATCGACCTGGGTCATGCCGCGTCTGCCGCCATCTCTTTGGCCCAACGGTAATCCTGCTTGCCTGCGGGCGAGCGCTTGACCTCTTCCACCCACACGAGCGCCTTGGGCACCTTGTAGCCCGCCAGTCGCTCGCCTGCGTAGTGCTTGACCGCTTCGAAGGCGGGTTGGTCGTGACCTTCACGCAGGGAAACGACCGCAATCACCCGTTCGCCCCAGCGCGGATCGGGTTGCCCTGCGACGACGGCGTCAAAGATCGCCGGGTGCGTGCGCAACACTTCCTCGACTTCCTCGGGGAAGACCTTTTCCCCGCCGGTGTTGATGCAGGTCGATCCGCGCCCGAACACGGTGATCATGCCGTCACCGTCAAGCCGTCCGGCATCGCCCGATACCGCCCACAGCGTGCCGTCGATGGTGACGAAGGTCTCTGCCGTCTTCACCGGGTCGTTGTAATAACCGATCGGAGTGTTGCCGGTGCGGGCGATCAGCCCGGTCTCGCCCTCTGTACCGAGGCGACCATCAACGACGATCTGCTGCTGGGCATTGGCCGGCAGGCGCATGACGCCTTCGTCCGATTTCTCGGCAAGGCCTGACATGCCGGTTTCCGACGAGCCAAGCCCGTCGGTGATATTGGCAGTCGGGACCAGTGCTTTCAGGTCATCCTTGAGGTGCTGCGAGAACACCGCGCCGCCTGACCCGAGATTGACCACATGCGCCAGGTTCCAGCGCCCGGGATTGCTGCGCAGGGCATCGCGCAGCGGCGTTGCCATGGCATCGCCGACGAACTGGATCAGGTTCGCCTGCTCGCGTTCGGCGATATCCAACACCCGTTCGGCGTCGAACACCCGGCCTTCGTCGAGAACGATGGCAAGGCCGTTAAGCAAGGCGCTCCACACCGCCCACATCGCCGCCATGTGCATCAGCGGGGCAAGCGGGAACAGTTTCATCGGATAGCCATCGCGCGCGCGGCTTTCTATATCCTGCGGCGTGGCAATCGGTCCATGCGGATTGAAGTACCCCGCCCCGCCCGCGCAAGCGAACACGAACGCGCGGTGCGGCCACATCACGCCCTTGGGCATGCCGGTGGTGCCGCCGGTGTAGCACAGCAGGTAATCGTCCTCGCTCCGCTCCCACGGCCCGCCGGGTTCATGGGCCAGCAGCTCCGCATAGGGAACCGACCCGGCGATATCCGCGCCCGACCCGTCATCGACCGCCACCGTTACCTTGAGCGTGGGCACATCGCCGCGCACTTCGCGCATGATCGGCGAGAATTCCGCGCCATGGACAATCGCCGCGCTGTCGGCGTTGGCGAAGAGATAGCGGAGTTCGTCCGCACGATAGCGGTAATTCACGTTGTAGGGCACCGCACCCAGCTTGCAGGCGGCAATGAACGCCTCGAGATAGGCCGGGCCGTTGTGGAGATAGAGCCCGACGCTATCCCCGCGCCCCACGCCGTGCGCTGCCAGCCCCGCCGCGAGCCGGTCGCACCGGTCATTCAGTTCGGCAAAGGTGAGCCGGTCATTTTCACCGACCACCGCCAGCCGCTCGGGCACCGTGCGGG
>JAHDXX010000146.1 GCA_023384025.1 Sphingomonadaceae bacterium | reverse complement strand
AGCGTTTCGAGGCAGTCGGCGGAAAAGCCCGGCATGGCCACCGCAAGTTTGCGGGTGCCGGTACGGGCCAGTTCCTCCAGTGTCGTGTCGGTCGCCGGCTCGAGCCACTTGGCCCGCCCGAACCGCGACTGGAAGGTCGTGACGAAGCGCAGACCGGGCCGCGCCATCGCTCCCTCCAGCAGCCGCGCGGTCTTGCGGCAATGGCAATGGTACGGATCGCCGAGATCGAGTGTGCGCTGCGGCATGCCGTGGAAGCTGAGCAGGAGCACTTCCGGCTGGAAATCGAGCGCATCGAGCTGGCCACCAAGATCATCGGCCAGCGCGGCAATGTAGGCCGGATCGTCATGATAGGGTGGCAGGGTCCGCAAGCTTGCCTGCCACCGCATTGCCCGCAGCTTGTCCGCCGCCTTGTCGACCACGGTCGCGGTGGTCGCCCCGCTGTATTGCGGATAGAGCGGGGCGAGCAGGATACGTTCGCACCCGGCGTCCATCAGCGCCTGAACTTCATCGCCAATGGCGGGGCGGCCATAACGCATGGCCCAGCGCACGATGACTGCATCGCCCAGCCGGGCCTGCAATCCTTCGGCCTGCGCCCGGGTGATGGCCGCGAGTGGCGATCCTTGCTCGGTCCATACCTGCTGGTAGGCGTGCGCGCTCTTCTTGGGGCGGGTGTTGAGGATGATGCCGCGCAGGATCGGTTGCCACAGCAGCGCGGGGATTTCGACCACGCGCCGGTCGGACAGGAATTCCTTGAGATAGCGCTTTACCGAGGGCGCATCGGGGGCATCGGGCGTTCCCAGGTTGACGACCAGAACGCCGATCCTGCCGCTGGAAACGCGCGGGTGCTGGGCGGGTAACTGTTGCGGCTGCCAGGTCATAGTCCCTCCGATAGCAGGGGCAAACGCCTGAACCGCAATCCGGTTGCCGAGAAAAGTGCGTTCGCGATGGCCGGGGCTACTGCCGTGACCCCCAACTCGCCCGGATCAAATGGCGCGGCCTCGCTGTCGATGAACTCGACCACGATTTCAGGGCAGTCTGCGAGGCGGGGCAGGGCCATGTCGCCGAGCCGCTGGCCCGTGGGCAGTCCATCAAAGTAGCCGGTGGTCGCGCCCACCGCGAGCGACAGGCCGAACACCAGTCCGCCTTCGATTTGCTGGCGGGCCAGCTCGATGTTGACGATCCGGCCAATATCGACCGCCGCCGTCAGTCGCGACACGCGCACGCCGCCTTCACCGGCCCGGGCGGTGGCGATGCAGGCGATCCGGCCGCCGGTCTCGGCATCGCCCATGCGGTGGCAGGCGAGGCCCTGTCCGCTCTGGTCGCGGCCCGCATCCCACTGCGCCAGCCGGGCAGCCGATTGCAGGCAGGTTACCATCCGGGGATCGTCGCCCAGCATGGCAATGCGATAGGAAAGCGGCTCGCGCTGGTAGCGCTGGGCAATCTCGTCAATCATGCTTTCGGTGAAGAACGCGGTGACCGCATCGCCGCCGCCCCGCATCCGACCTGTCGGCAGGTGGATAGTCGCCGGGACATGATCAATCGCCGCATTGGCGATGCCATAGGGAGGCAGGGCACCGTCAAGGGCCAGCGCGTCTGCCTGGCCGCGCGCGTCATCGACCGCAGCCCACGGAGTGCGGCCTGAAAACAGGCGTGCGCCCCATTCGATCGCGGTTGCGGGCATGGCGACACGGGTGCGCCAGTCGGCAATGCTGCCGTCGCCGCCCAGCTTGACCGAGACCAGTGCCTTGGCCGGTGCGCGGGGACGACCAGCGAGCATTTCCTGCCAGCGCGACCACACCAGCTGGACCGGGCGCGACGCAAGCTCGCGGGCCAGCAGTGCAGCTTCGATCGCGTGGTCATGGTCAAGGCGGCGGTCAAAACTGCCCCCGGCGGGCATCGGGTACAGCACGACATCGTCGAGCGACATGCCCAACGCCTCGGCAGCGGCAATACGCGCCCGCTCAGGTGTCTGGCTGGCCAGCCACAGCTCCAGGCGCCCGTCCGCCAGCCGTGCAGTGGCGCTGGCGGTTTCCGGCGTGGCGTGGACTGCAGGGCCGATTTCATAGCGCAGGGTGAGGCTGGGTTCGCCCATGCGGCTGTCGCCGTCGCCGCGTGTGGCGATCCGTATTGCCTTGCCTTTGGTCAGGGCCTGCTCCAGCGCATTGTCGATCCGGTCACCATCGAGCGGACCGGTCACCCGGAAGCGCGGTGCCATGCGGTCCAGAGCCTGTTCGGCGGCCCACCAGTTGGTCGCCACTGCCGCCAGCCAGCGCTTGCCGTTGACCAGCTGGACCAGGCCCGGCGTGCGGACCGGATCGAAGTCGGTCAGTTCGGCCAGCGGCAGCGGGCCGTGCCGGATCGCGGCATAGAGCATGTCGGGCAAGCGCACGTCGCCTGCGAACTGGAAGGTGCCGTCAACCTTGGCTGGCCCGTCGAGCCGGGGGAAAGCGGTATCCTGTGCCGCCTCTCCCGCGATCGGGCGTTCGCGCGGCGGCTCGGTGCGCAGCGGCGGCGGGTCTGGCGGATCGAAACCGGCGGCATCCTCTGCCAGTTCGGCAAAGCTGGCCCGTTTGTCACCGAGAATGACAAAGCCCTCTGCGGTGGAGCACTCCTCCCACGTTGCATCCCATCGGTCTGCGGCCGCCATGCACAGGAGCGCGCGGGTGCTCGCAGCAGCTTCGCGGCAGGCCTGCTCGTAGGCGTCCAGCGTCGTTCCTGCGGCAGTCGCGGTGAAGCGGCTGACCTGCGCAAACCGACCTGCCAGCAAGTCGTCGTCAGCCAGCGCCGGCCACACCGGCATCCACAGCGGGGCCCAGCGACGCGCCAGCGGGATATTGGCATAGGCCCCGCTGACCGGGGCTGGTTCGACCGCGATCTGGCGCCAGTCCGCACCCAGTTCGCTGGCGATGATCTGTGGCAGGAGCGTGGTCACGCCCTGGCCCATTTCCAGCTGCGGCACCGCCACGGTTACCACACCGTCCCGCGCGATCTTGAGCCATGCACCGAACGCCTGTTCGCCTTCAGCGGGGGTCAGCGGCGTATTCCAGGTGCGCGGCATCAGCCCCCAGGCAACCAGCAGGCCGCCACCAACAGCGGCACCCACCAGCACACCCCGGCGGCTGATCCTGAGATCAGCCATGGCGGCTTTCAAGCGAAGCGAGCATGGCCTCGGCAATCTTGCGGAATGCCTCCGCCTCGGGCCCATCGCCTGCTGCGGGGGGTACCCCTTCGTCCCCGGCCGTCCTGATCGCGATGGTCAGGGGAATGCGGCCGAGGAACGGCAGTTCGAGCACCTTTGCCGCCGCTTCGACCCCGCCCTGGCTGAATGGATCGCTGACTTCGCCGCAGTGCGGGCAGGCGTATCCGGCCATGTTCTCGACCAGCCCGAGGATCGGCACCCCGCCGCTGTCGAACAGCTGCATCGCCCGCTGTGCGTCGATCAGCGCAAGATCCTGCGGAGTGGAGACGATCACTGCGCCTGCGGGCTTGTGCTTCTGCAGCATGGAGAGCTGCACGTCACCGGTGCCAGGCGGCAAGTCGATCAGGATGAATTCTGCTTCACCCCAGTGTGCATCAATCAGCTGGCCGAGCGCATTGCCCGCCATGGGCCCGCGCCAGGCAAGCGCCTTGCCCGCTTCGACCAGGTGCCCCATCGACAGCACCGGCACGCCCCACCTGCTCGATACAGGGACGAGCTTCTCGTCATGCGCGGTCGGACGCTCACCGACATTGCCGAGGATGGTCGGCTGCGACGGGCCGTAGATATCGGCGTCGACCAGCCCGACCTTGCGCCCCATGCGCGACAGCGCGACGGCGAGGTTGGCAGTGAGGGTCGACTTGCCGACCCCACCCTTGCCTGAGCCGACCGCGATGATCGTGCGCTGCGGCTTGTCCGCCATCATCGCCACCCGCACTTCGCGCACGCCGGGTTGCGCGCCGAGCAGGTCCTTGACTGCTGCCTCCAGCCCGTCGCGCGAATCTGCAGGAAGGCCCGTCGCATCCAGCACCACGATCACTCGCCCGTCGGTCTGCTTGAGTGACCTTACGCGTGCGGCAACGGATTCGGGGAGCTGCTGTCTCAGCGCTTGATCGTCCATGCTCGCGCCCTAGCACCAATTTCCGGCAGGCAACCCCTGTTTTTCCGTCAATCCACCCCTATAACAGGGGCCATGGACATGATGGACGGTTTCAGGAAGCGTCTCGGGCTGGCGATGGCCGGCAAGAGCCCGTGGGGCGGAAGTTCTGGTGGCGACGGCCCTTCGGATGAAGGCGGCGGCGGTGAATCCGGCGGCGACAAGAAAGGCCCGCGCAATCCCTGGCTCCCAGGTGGTGGCAGCACCGATGGCGAGCGCGGCCCGCGCCGGTCGGCGAATATCGAGGACATCTTCAAGAACCGTGGCCCGGAAGGTCCCCGGCGCACCGGCGGCGGCGGTCCGCGCGGGCCGAACTTCCGCATGCCCCAGCGTCCGGGCGGCAAGAGCTGGATGCCGGTGCTGGTGGTCGGGCTGGTCTCGGTTGGCTTGCTGGTCTCGATGGCGCACCAGATTGCCCCGCGTGAGCAGGCGATCGTGACCTGGCTTGGGGGCAAGTACAGCCACACGCTGGAGCCCGGCTTCAACGTCACGTTGCCCTACCCCATCCACCGGGTCGACCGCGAGGACGTGCGCGAGATCCGGCTGGAACGCATTCCGGAAGGCAACGAACAGAAGCTGATCCTGACCGGTGACCAGAATCTCGCCAATGTCTCCTACATCATTCGCTGGAACATCAAGGACCTGAAGCAGTTCCGCTTCCAGCTTGATGATCCGACCACGACGATCAAGGAAGTGGCCGAATCTGCGATGCGGGCGGCGGTTGCGCAAAAGACGCTCGACCAGACGTTTTCCGGGGCTGGCCGGGCCGAGATCGAGGAACGGGTGATGACCCGGATGCAGGCGCTGCTCGACGCCTACCGTTCCGGCGTGACCATTCAGGGCGTCGACATCAACAAGACCGATCCGCCAGGCGAAGTGCTCGATGCGTTCAAGGACGTGTCGGTCGCCGAGCAGGATGCCAATGCCGCGAAGAACCGCGCCCGTGCCACAGCGCAGCGCATTCTGGCTCAGGCCGAAGGTGAAACCGAGGCGTTCGACAAGGTCTACGAGCAGTATCGCCTCGCCCCCGAGGTGACCCGCCAGCGGCTCTACTACGAGACCATGGAGCGGGTGCTGCGGCAGACCGACAAGACCGTCGTCGAAACCGGTGGCGTTACCACCTACCTGCCGCTGCCCGAGGTGCGCAAGCGAGCCCAGACCCAGCCCGCGCCGGCAGCGAAGGAGCAATAAGCGATGGACACGATCTGGGAAGACCACAAGCGGTCGATCATCGCCGTCGGCGTGCTGCTGATCCTGCTGCTTTCCTCGACTTTCGTGGTCGCGGAGGACGAGCAGGCGGTGATCATTCGTACCGGCCAGCCGGTATCGGTGGTCAACAAGTTCAAGCCCGATGAGGAATTCGGCTCGACCGGGGCGGGGCTCTATTTCCGCATTCCGGTCGTCGACCGGGTGCAGGTGCTCGACCGCAAGGTGCTGAGCATCGACATGGCCCCGCAGGAAGTGCTGACCAGCGACCAGCAGCGCCTGTCGGTCGATGCCTATGCCCGCTTCCGGATCATCGATCCGGTGCAGACCGTGCGCGCGGCAGGCACCACCGATGGCGTACGCACGCAAATGGAGCCGGTGCTGATCTCGGTGCTGCGGCAGGAACTGGGGCGCCGTTCGTTCGCGTCACTGCTGACTGCCGAGCGCGGCAATGCGATGACCAACATCCGCACCAAGCTGGATGCCCAGGCCCGCGAATACGGCGCGCAGATCATCGACGTGCGGATCAAGCGGACTGACCTTCCCGAGGGCCGTCCGCTCGAATCCGCGTTCGTGCGGATGCGGACGGATCGTGAGCGCGAAGCGGAAGCCATCCGCGCCGAGGGCGATCGCGCCGCACGGGTCATCCGCGCCGAGGCTGATGCCGAAGCGGCCAAGATCTATGCCGCCAGCTATGGCAAGGATGCCGGCTTCTACGATTTCTATCGCGCCATGCAGAGCTATGATGCAACCTTCGGCCCGGGCGAGGGCAAGGGCGAAAGCAGCATCATCCTGTCGCCCGACAACGAATATCTGCGGCAGTTCCGCGGACGTCGTTGACGGTTTGTCGAGCCGTCGGGGCGCGTTCAATTCGCGTTCAGCGGACAGGAAAAAATGTGGTCGCGACAGGAATGGAGCGCCGCTGCCCGCGGCAGGATTCGAAACGAGAGGACTGGTAGACCGTGAAATACGCCTATGGACTAACTTCAGCGCTGCTGCTCGGCGGCGCGACGGTATCCCTGGTGACCGGCATGCCCGCAGGCGCGCAGGTTGCGCAGAATGACGAAAGCCAGATGGCCCGGATCGTGCCACGGGCCGGTGCGCCGGAAAGCTTTGCCGACCTGACGGCGCAGTTGCAGCCTGCCGTGGTCAACATCTCGACCCGCCAGCGGGTGGAAGTCAGCGCCAATCCGTTCGCAGGCACCCCGTTTGCCGACATGTTCGGCCAGCGCGGGCAGCCGCAGCAGCCGCAGACGCGCGAGGCACAGTCGCTCGGGTCCGGCTTCATTATCTCGGCCGATGGTTACGTGGTGACCAACAATCACGTGGTCTCGCCCAACGGGCGTGGCTCGGTCGAGCAGATCACCGTGACCATGCCTGACGGGGCCGAGTACGATGCCCGCCTGATCGGCGCCGATGCTGCGTCGGACCTGGCCGTGCTGAAGATCTCGCGCACCGAACCGTTCCCGTTCGTCCAGTTCGGTGATTCCACCGGTGCCCGCGTGGGTGACTGGGTGATTGCCATCGGCAATCCCTTCGGCCTTGGCGGCACAGTGACCAGCGGGATCATTTCGTCGGTGCTGCGCACCGCCGGTGGCGGCGCCTATGACCGTTACCTGCAGACCGATGCCAGCATCAACCGGGGCAACTCGGGCGGTCCGCTGTTCGACATGCAGGGCAAGGTCATCGGGATCAACAACGCGATCATCTCGCCGACCGGCGGCAGTGTCGGGATCGGCTTCGCCATTCCCGCCGAAGTCGCCTCCCCGATCGTCGCCAAGCTGCGCGACGGGCAGGAGATCGAGCGCGGTTATCTCGGCGTTTCGATCCAGCCGGTGACCGAAGACCTCGCGGGCTCGCTCGGCCTGCCCAAGAACCGGGGCGAGATCGTCCAGCTGGTGTCGCCAGGCGAAGCGGCTGACAAGGCCGGAGTCCAGGCGGGGGACATCGTGCTCAAGGTCAACGGCAAGGACGTGACCCCGGAACAGACCCTGTCGTTCCTCGTCGCCAACACCCTGCCGGGTACGCGTATCCCGATCGAACTGCTGCGCAATGGCGAGCGGCGCACGCTCAACGTGGTGGTCGGCCGTCGCCCGACCGAGGAGCAGCTGCGTCAGGCGCAGATGTTCAGCCAGGATGACGGCGACGAAGAGCAGACAAGGCCTGACGCCGCGATGAGCGACGTGATCAGCAGCAAGCTCGGGCTTGGCGTGGTCGAGGTCACACCTGAAATTGCGCGCCAGCTCGGTATTGCAGCTGACAGCAAGGGGCTCGCCATTGCAGCGGTCGACCCCAATTCGGATTCGGCGGCCAAGGGTCTGGCCCGGCGCGATGTGATCCTGACAGCCAACTATCGCCCGGTCGCGACGGCCAAGGATCTCGAAGCGGTCATCCGCGAAGCCGAGCAGGCCGGTCGCAATGCCGTGCTGATCCAGGTTCAGCGGCGCGGTGGCCCGGCGCGCTATGTCCCGGTTCGCCTGCGCTGAAGCCTGACGACGGTACGAAAAAAGCCCCCGGCAGAGGTCTTTCTGCCGGGGGCTTTTTTGTGCGTTATTGCGGCGGGGCAGGCGAGCCCTGCGGACGGGGCGGAACTGGCACAGGTCTGGCCGGTTCGGTTCGTCCCGTGGCACGGTCAAGGAAATCGTCGCCCACGGCCGGCCCCGGCTGGCCGGCTGGTGTGGCCGGTCGAGGTGCCGGACGCGGGCGCTCCGGCACAGTGCCGGTTTCGCCTTCCACCGGGAAAGCGGGTTCGCCGCGTTCCTCGCCTGCTCCGGGTTCGACCAGGTTGCCCTGTTCGTCGATGTAGTAATACTCGCCCGGTTCGCCGTAGTAGTATTCGTCGTCCGGCTCGAGCTGCCATTCGGGCAGTTTCAGATCGGTATCGAACTGTTCGATTGGCCGGTCCTTCACCGCATAACGCA
>JAHDXX010000145.1 GCA_023384025.1 Sphingomonadaceae bacterium | reverse complement strand
CGGGAACGTCCGCCGGTCGGACAAGTAATTGTTATCGATAATGAATTAGTGTGAATGCGGGTGCCGGAGTGTAACCTTCCGGCTTTGGCCGCATAGTGCGCTCTGGGGTGGGGTGCGGACATGGTCTGGCGACGCTAGCAGCTTGCGCCCGTGTAGGAAAATGCGGTCAGACCGGATGGCGCGGTCTGGTGGCATCCCATTGGAGGAATAGCCGTCACCCCGGACTTGATCCGGGGTCCCGCTGCTCTTCGAGGTCTGGCGCAACGCCGCACAGAAGCGGGGCCCCGGGTCAAGCCCGGGGTGACGTGGTGGTGTGGCTTACGCAGTGCATTCCCCGCGCATTGCAGCGACCCCGGCCTACTCCGCCGCTTCGCCCTGCACCTCGCGCAGTTCCGCATGGACGGTGTCGATATGCGTCATCAGCAGCTTGCCGCGCTTGACCGCGAAGGCGAGCTTGCCTTCAATCGGTTCCCTGGCATCAGGATCTGCCATCTGCTATCAGAGCAGCCCCGCGTTAGCTGGCTGAAGTCCTGATCGCGTTACGACAATCGGTTCGCAACGCCGGCAAGCTAAGTGTGACCGTGTTCCAAATGATCGCCAGATCGATCGAGTCGTAATCGTGGCGCAGGGCGTTGCCGAGCCCGCGCACCGCATCAACTGGGGTTGTTGGCGATATTTCTGCCATGCGCTCCGGCCCGATCTTGATCACCGCCTCGGTGATGCGTTGCAAGCATCGTTCTACTGCATCGATTGTCTTGTCGTCGCGCATGAAAGCATCGCGGTCCAGACCGGCAACATGCTGGAAAGTACGGTCGATGTTGTCGACGATATCTTGAAGCCGAAGCGCCTCGCGGTCAGAAGACACGCACGCGATCCCGGTCAATTTCAGTTTGCATTCGCCTGTTTCGGGCTGGCTCGACTACGACATCCACCGACGTGCCAAGCAACTGCCGCAGTTTCTCGTTCAACGCGGCGAAACGAAACAGGTCAAATGATCCCGGCTCAGTTAGCGTGACAGCCAGGTCCACATCGGAACTTGAAGCTTGATGGCCGCGAGCGGTCGAACCGAATAACGATACTCCCCGCATCCCGGCCGCCTGCAATTGCGCCTTGTTTTGCTGTAGCAACAAGATGACCGCATTCCTGTCCATAGCGACCGGATTCTGGCGCATAGCTATCGCGCGGTCAACTACTCCGCCGCTTCCCCCTGAACCTCGCGCAGTTCCGCGTGGACCGTGTCGATGTGCGTCATCAGCAGCTTGCCGCGCTTGACGGCGAAGGCGAGCTTGCCTTCGACCAGTTCCAGCGCCTCGCGTCCGAACACGTCGAAGCGCCAGCCTTGCAGCATCGGTAGGTCGCGCACCCCGGCGGCGAGCATTTCCAGTTCGTCGGTCCGCGCCAGCAGGCGGGCGGCGACATCGATTTCGCGGGCGCGGATCTTCAGCAGCAGCTTGAGCAGGTCGGCCACCAGCGCGCCTTCCTTGCCCAGCGGCGCGCCGCGCTTCTCGCGCGCGGGCATTTCATCCGCCAGCATCGGCTCGGCCTTTTCCAGCGCCTTCATCAGGCGCTTGCCGATATCGTTGTCCTTCCATGCGTTGCTGAGGCCGCGCACCTTGGCGAGGTCGTCCTGCCGCTTGGGTGGATGGCTGGCGATATCGGCCAGTGTCTCGTCGCGCATGATCCGCCCGCGGGGGATGTTCTTGTGCTGGGCTTCCTGCTCGCGCCAGGCGGCGAGTACCTTCAGGCGGCCGAGCACCTGCGGGTTGCGCCCCGCTTGCCGAATGCGCTGCCACGCGGTGTCCGGGTCCGACCGGTAGTTTTCCGGATCGGCGAGCTTTTCCATCTCGGCGTCGAGCCATTCGCCGCGCCCGGTCTTGATCAGGCGCCTGAGGATCTTGGGGAAGATCCTGGCGAGGTGGGTGACGTCGCCGATGGCGTATTCAATCTGCCGCTCGGTGAGCGGGCGGCGGCTCCAGTCGGTGAAGCGCGCGCCCTTGTCGATCGTCAGGCTGAGCCAGCTCTCGACCAGGTTGGCATAGCCGATCTGCTCGTTCTGGCTGATGGCCATCATCGCGATCTGGGTGTCGAAGATCGGATGCGGCGTCTTGCCGGTCAGGTTGAAGATGATTTCGACATCTTGCCCGCCGGCATGGAAGACCTTGAGCACGTCCTCGTTGTTGCACATCAGGTCGAGCAGGCAGGTCATGTCGAGGCCGGGTGCCATCGGATCGATCGCGGCGGCTTCTTCCTCGTTGCCGATCTGGATCAGGCACAGTTCCGGCCAGAAGGTGTTCTCGCGCATGAATTCGGTGTCGACGCACACGAAGTCGGATTTGGCGAGGCGCGCGCACAGTTCGGCGAGCGGGGCGGTTTCGGTAATCAGGTCGTGTATTTTCATCGTTCTGTCTGTCTGCGGGCGGAGTGCCGCCACTCGGGTCATGTCCCACGGGCGCGCGCGGCTTGACAAAACCCCCCGCTTCCCCTGTTAGCGCGCGCAGCAAATGGCTGCCTCGCGCGCTGCGCGGGGCCTTAGCCGCACCTAAGCCAAATTGGAAAGACTTTCGATGCACGCCTACCGCACCCATACCTGCGCCGCACTCGGCGAGGACCAAGTCGGCGAAGAGGTCCGCCTGTCGGGCTGGATCCATCGCAAGCGCGACCATGGCGGCGTGCTGTTCGTGGACCTGCGCGACCATTATGGCATTACCCAGATCGTCGCGGACGAGGATTCGCCCGCGCTGCCCGTGCTCGAAAAGCTGCGCGCTGAATCGGTTGTGACCATCGACGGTGTCGTCAAGGCGCGGGCCGAGGGGACGATCAACGCCAACCTGCCGACCGGGGCGATCGAAGTCTTCGCCAAAGCCGTCACCGTCCAGAGCGCGGCCGAGGAACTGCCGCTGCCGGTTGCCGACGAGCAGCCCTATCCGGAAGACATCCGCCTCACCTATCGCTTCCTCGACCTGCGGCGCGAGACGCTCCACCGCAACATCATGACCCGCGTCGCGGTGGTGTCGGACCTGCGCCGGCGGATGGGCGAGGTCGGCTTCAACGAGTTCTCGACTCCGATCCTGACCGCTTCCAGTCCGGAAGGCGCGCGCGACTTCCTCGTGCCCAGCCGGATCCATGCGGGCAAGTTCTACGCGCTGCCGCAGGCGCCGCAGATCTACAAGCAGCTGCTGATGGTCTCCGGTTTCGACCGCTATTTCCAGATCGCCCCCTGCTTCCGCGACGAAGACCCGCGCGCTGACCGCCTGCCGGGCGAATTCTACCAGCTCGACCTGGAAATGAGCTTCGTCACCCAGGAAGAGGTGTGGGAGACGATGGAGCCGGTGATCGCCGGGACCTTCGAAGCGTTTGCGAACGGCAAGCACGTGACGCCTGCGGGCAGCTTCCCGCGCATTCCCTATGCCGAAGCGATGCTGAAGTACGGCACCGACAAGCCGGACCTGCGCAACCCGCTGGTGATCAGCGATGTCTCGCAGCACTTCACCACTTCGGGCTTCGGCCTGTTCGAGAAGATCGTGGGCGGCGGCGGTGTGGTCCGCGCCATTCCCGCGCCGGGCACACACGAGAAGAGCCGCAAGTTCTTCGACGACATGAACGACTGGGCCCGCAAGGAAGGCTTCGCCGGTCTCGGCTACGTCACCCGCAAGGGCGGTGAGTTCGGCGGCCCGATCGCCAAGAACCACGGCACCGAGGGCATGGAAGCGCTCTATGCCGAGCTGGGTCTGGGCGAGAATGACGGCCTGTTCTTCGCCGCCGGCAAGGAAGCCGACGCTGCCAAGCTGGCCGGTGCGGCGCGCATCCGCGTAGGCGAGCAGCTCGACCTGATCGACCAGAACCGCTTCGAATTTGCGTGGATCGTCGATTTCCCGTTCTACGAATGGAACGAGGACGAGAAGAAGGTCGACTTCAGCCACAACCCGTTCTCGATGCCGCAGGGCGGGATGGAAGCGCTGGAGACGCAGGATCCGCTGACCATCAAGGCCTACCAGTACGACCTCGTCTGCAACGGTTATGAGCTCGCCTCGGGCTCGATCCGGAACCACAAGCCGGAAACCATGGTCAAGGCATTCGAGCTGGTGGGCCTGTCGAAGGATGACGTGATCGAGCGGTTCGGCGGCATGTACCGCGCGTTCCAGTACGGCGCGCCGCCGCACGGCGGGATGGCTGCCGGGGTCGACCGCATCGTGATGCTGCTGTGCGACGCGAAGAACCTGCGCGAGATCACGTTGTTCCCGATGAACCAGAAGGCGGAAGACCTGCTGATGGGCGCGCCCAGTGTGGCTGAACCGAAACAGTTGCGCGAATTGCACCTGCGGGTGGTGCAACCCGTTGGCGGAACTGAAAAACAAGGTTAACACCCAGTCTTGAAAGCTGGAAATCGAACCGGTGGACCGGTCGCTGACAGCGCGACGGGTCGCATCTGCAGGTGGGGAAGAACTCTGGTCGCGATCGCTTCTGCCTTGTCGGGTCTGGTCTTGCCGGTGGCATTGGCGGCGACGCCTGCCCCGTCGACCATTGGCCTGCCATTGGGCAACGAAGCCGATCCCTATACCCCGGCGGTTGCCCGGCTGGTGCGATCGGTTGTGATGTACACCCGCTGGCCGGGCGTTCCGGCAAGGCTGCGCGCCTGTGTGGTCGGGCCGACCGATCACGGGGGCGACCTGCTGGCCGGCAAGTCGGTTGCCAGCGTCGGCGTGTCGGCCGTGGCAGTAACAGTCGCAGCGGCCCAGCCGGGCGCGTGCGATATCGTCTACATCGGCCGGCTTTCGCTTGACGAGCAGCGCGTCGTGACGGCGCGGATGCGGGATGCCGCCGTGCTGACGATTGCCGAGAATGATCCGGCATGCCGCAGCCGGGCAATGTTCTGCCTCCTGTTCGAGGCGGAATCGCTGTCGTTCCGGCTGAACATCGATGCCGTGGCCAGCTCGCAGATAAGGATAGACCCGCGCGTGTTGCGGATGGGTGCAGGGGGCGCGCCATGAGATTGAGGGGGAGAGGCAAGGACAACGTGCAGACGCTGCGTGGCCTGTTGTCGCGCGGGCACTTGCGCCTGGTCCTGCTGGCAGTGGCGCTTGCGTCGGTGTCGCTGATGGTCAGCGGGCTCTATGCCCTGCGCGGCTACGCGGCGGAGAATGTCGTCCTCTCGACCCGGGCGCTGGCCTACAGCGTCGAGCCGGCACTGGTGTTCGAGGACCGGGCGGCAGCAAAGAAGATGGTCAGCCGCCTCGCGACCGCCAACAATCTTGCCCTGGTCGAAGTGGTCGACGCCGAAGGCAAGCCCTTCGTGACATGGCACAAGCCGGGCACCAGCCAGTATGCCGCAAAGGACGTGCTGGTCCGCGCGCTGTGGCTGGGCCCTGTCACGCAATCGATCGAGTTCCGCGGCAAGGCCGTGGGCAGCGTCACGGTGACCGGCAGCCTGACCGCGATCCTGCGCTACGCGCTTGCCGGGCTGGTCATCGCCTTGTGCTGCCTCGGGATCACCGTGATCGCGGTGCGGATTCTCGCGCGGCGGCTGGAGGAAAGCGTGGTCGCGCCGCTGGAGCGGGTCGCGGAAATCGCCCATGATGTGAGCAACGAGCGGCGGCTGTCGCTCCGGCTGGAGCACTCGGGGATTGCCGAGATTGATCGCTTTTCGAACGATTTCAATTCCCTGCTGGCAGAGCTTGAAAGCTGGCATGACAGTCTGGCGAGCGAGAATGCAGAGCTTTCGCGCCGTGCCGACCATGATCCGCTGACCGGCCTGGGCAACCGCGCCCGGTTCGAGCGCATGCTGGAGGCAGCCATCAAGGTCGCGGAAAAGTCGGGGCGGCAGGTCGCGCTGCTCTATCTCGACTGCAACGGGTTCAAGTCGATCAATGATACCTACGGCCATGACGTGGGCGACATGGTGATCTGCACTATTGCCGAGCGATTGAAGCGCTCGATTCGCGAGAAGGACCGGGTGTTCCGCCTCGGCGGCGACGAATTTGCGGTGGTGCTCGACAACCTGTCGTCGCTCGAAGCGGTCGACCGGGTCTCGGCGCGCATCCGCACCAACATGAAGGAACCGGTCATCCTGGCGCTGAAGGTCGAGCAAAGTCTCGAACTTAGCATCGGGGTCGCAACTTATCCGGAAGACGGTGAAACACCGCGCCTTCTGGTTCGGGTGGCGGACCGCAGGATGTACCGGGAAAAAAGGGGAGAAGTGGTTCGTGACTAGAATTTTCGGGCGCAGGGCAGCGCTTGCTGCCGGTATCGCCACTCTGCTGCTTGCCGGCTGCCAGACCATGCCGGCGGCACCGTTCTCGTCGCAGCAGGTTGCCGTTCTGGAAGGGAAGGGATTCCGCCAGGTCGATGGCAACTATCTGTTGGGATTGCAGAACAAGGTCCTGTTCGGGTTCGACAGCAGCGACCTGCAAGCCGACACGCGGGCCATGCTGGGAGAACTCGGCAGCGAACTCAGTGCCGTGGGAATTCGCAGCGCGGCGGTGGAAGGGCATGCCTCTGCCGAGGGCGATGCGGATTACAACCAGAAACTGTCGGAAAGGCGGGCAGAGGCCGTGCGACAGGCCTTGGTGCTGGGCGGACTGAACGATGCCGGCATGCGGGTGCGCGGGGTCGGTGCGCTCGATCCGATCGCACCGAACGACAGCGAGGAAGGCCGCCAGCAGAACCGCCGCGTGGTGATCGTTGTCACCCCGGCAGATGCCTTGGCATTGCGCTAGCGGCAGGCACTTCCTAATTCACAGCCCTCGGCACTTGCCAGCAGCCCCGCCGTTCATTAGGGCGACAGCAAAGATACCAACCAGCTCCAAGAAGGAATTCGTACATGAGCGACACCGCTGAACGCGTGCAGAAGATCGTCGTCGAACACCTCGGCGTCGAAGCCGACAAGGTGACCCAGGAAGCCAGCTTCATCGACGATCTGGGCGCTGACAGCCTCGACATCGTCGAGCTGGTGATGGCGTTCGAAGAAGAATTCGGCGTGGAAATCCCCGACGATGCGGCGGAAAAGATCACCACCGTCGGCGACGCCACGAAGTACATCGAAGAGCACAAGGGCTGATTGCCTTCGGTGCCAACCTGCCCTGACGGGCGGGATATGACAGGCCCGACCCCCTCGCGGGCCGGGCCTGTTGTCATTTTGCGATAGGATTCCCCTTTGGCGGAGAACAACATGCGTCGTGTGGTCGTTACCGGTCTGGGCCTCGTCACCCCTCTTGGCGGCGATGTCGAGACCACCTGGGCAAACCTGATCGCCGGCAAGAGCGGCGCAGGCCAGATTACCCGTTTCGATACGACCGGCCACAAGTGCACGATTGCCTGCGAGGTTAAGCCCAAGGATCATGCCTGGGGCTTCGATCCGGACAGGCGGGTTGACCACAAGGTGCAGCGGCAGGTCGATCCGTTCATCATCTACGGCATCGATGCGGCCGGGCAGGCGCTGGAAGATGCGGGCCTGGCCGAGATGGATGACGCGCTGAAGGAGCGCACCGGCTGCTCGATCGGGTCAGGCATCGGCGGGCTGCCGGGGATCGAAAGCGAATCGCTGGTGCTGGCGGAAAAGGGCCCGGGCCGGGTCAGCCCGCACTTCGTCCATGGCCGCCTGATCAACCTGATCTCGGGACAGGTTTCGATCAAGTACGGCCTGATGGGCCCGAACCATGCGGTGGTGACCGCTTGCTCCACCGGCGCGCATTCGATCGGCGATGCCGCGCGGATGATCCGCGATGGCGATGCCGACGTGATGCTGGCAGGCGGGGCGGAAAGCACGGTCAACCCGCTGGGCGTGGCCGGGTTCGCGCAGGCCCGCGCGCTCAACATGAGCATGAACGATCGCCCGGAACAGGCGAGCCGCCCCTACGACAAGGACCGCGACGGCTTCGTCATGGGCGAAGGCGCGGGCGTGGTCGTGCTGGAGGAATACGAGCACGCCAAGGCGCGCGGCGCCAGGATCTACGCCGAAGTGGTCGGCTATGGCCTTTCAGGCGATGCCTACCACGTCACTGCCCCGCATCCGGAAGGCAAGGGCGCCGAGCTGGCCATGCGCATGGCGCTGAAGAAGGCCGGTCTGGCAGCGGGCGATATCGACTATGTCAACGCCCACGGCACTTCGACCATGGCCGACACGATCGAACTCGCAGCGGTCAAGCGCGTGCTCGGCGATGACCTGTCGGGCGCTTCGATGAGCAGCACCAAGTCGGCCATCGGCCACCTGCTGGGCGGTGCCGGGGCGGTCGAGGCAATCTTCTGCATCCTTGCTATCCGCGACC
>JAHDXX010000144.1 GCA_023384025.1 Sphingomonadaceae bacterium | reverse complement strand
ACCAGCGCGAGATCGCGGGTCAGCGCATCGATCGCCAGCTTGGGACCGAGCGCGCTGCCGCCGATGCCGATGTGGATCAGGTGCTTTACCTCGCCAAGAGCACCTTCGTGGATCGCCTCGACCAGCATCCGCATCCGGGCATGGAGCGCCATGGCTTCCTCGACGCTCGCGTCCGCACCCACGCCGCGCTGGGCGGTGTGCTCGGCAGCGCGGCCTTCGGTCACGTTGATCCGCGCGCCAGACAGCAGGGCGGCACGCTTGCCGCTGAAATCGCAGGCCCCGGCCAGCGCCTCGAAGGCGTCAAGCAGCGCGTCATCGAGATGGGTCTTGGACCAGTCGAACAGCACCCCGCCGGCGGTTTCGCCCTCGCCCCACTGGAGTCGGCTGGTCAGCTTTTCCACCCGCGCCGGGTCAGCGAACAGATCGGCCAGCGTGCGGTGCGGCAGGCCGCGAACCTTGCCCCAGGCAGCGTGAACAGCGTCGGCCATGCGAAAATCCCTTTCCCGATTGCAGGGCGAGGGACTAGGGACTTGCGCCATGCATTTGAAGCCTTTCCTCGCGCCCGAAGCGGCTGAATTGGTATGCCAACCCCGCCAGGTGCCTGCATGACCACCCCGGACACGCAACCCGACGCCCTGCCCGCCGCCGCGCCGGAGCAGCAGGAGACCATCGGCAGCCTGCTGTGGTTCGTGATCAAGTTGGCAGTACTGGCGCTGGTGTTCCGCAGTTTCATCTTCTCGCCATTCTCGATCCCGAGCGAGTCGATGCTGCCGCGGCTGATGATCGGCGACTACTTCGTCGCGTCCAAATGGCCCTATGGGTTCACCCGCTACTCGCTGCCACTCAACACGCCGCTGATCCCGGGGCGCCTGTTCGGCAACCTGCCCGAACGCGGCGACGTGGTGGTGTTCAAGCATCCGATCGACAAGGCCGACTACATCAAGCGGGTGATCGGCCTGCCCGGCGACAGCGTGGAAATGCGCGAAGGCGTGCTGTTCCTCAACGGCGAGCCGGTGGAAAAGCAGCCCATGGCCGACTTCGTCCAGCGGGTAGATCAGCACCTGCTCGATGCCGCAGCCCAGGCCGGGCGCGCTTCGCCCTGCACCTGGGGCGGGATCGAGGAAATGCTGCCCGATGGCGAGCGCCAGTGCCGCTACATGCGGTTCCGCGAAACCCTGCCTTCAGGCAAGACCTACGAAGTGCTCGACTTCGGCGAGACCGGGCCGGACAACTGGGGGCCGGAAATCATCCCCGAAGGCCACGTGTTCCTGATGGGCGACAACCGCGACAATTCGCAGGACAGCCGCTTTCCCGCGCGGTCCGGCGGCGGGGTTGGCTGGGTGCCGCTCGACCACCTCGTCGGGCGCGCCAGCATGATGGTATGGTCGACCGACGGCAGCGCCGAATGGATCAATCCGTGGACCTGGTTCACCGCTGCCCGGTGGGAGCGCATGGGGGAAGGCATATGACCGGCTTTGCACAGCCGACCATTGCCTGGCTCGAACAATGCGGCTTCACCGTGCGCGACCGCGCGCTGTGGCAGGAAGCCCTGACCCACGGCAGCACCGGCCATGCGCGTGACTACCAGCGGCTCGAATTCCTCGGCGACCGGGTGCTCGGGCTCGCCATTGCCGAGTGGCTCTACAGCCAGGGCGACGATGCCGAAGGCAAGCTCGCCCAGCGGCTCAACGCTCTGGTGAGCAAGCAGGCCTGTGCAAGGGTGGCGCGCCAGATGGGGCTGCCCGAACACGTCCTCCTCGGCAAGCAGGCACGCGACGATGGCGCGGCGGACAGCGACAACATCCTCGGCGACGTGATGGAGGCGCTGCTCGGCGCCCAGTTCCTCGAGGCCGGTTTCGACAGCGCGCGCGACCTCGTCCGCCGCCACTGGCACGAGGATGTCCGCAGCGAAGCAGGCCGCTCCAAGCATCCCAAGAGCGCCTTGCAGGAATGGGCCGCCGGCAACCAGCGCCGCCCCCCGCAATACGAGCTGGTCGAGCGGTCCGGCCCCGATCACCGCGCCCGCTTCACGGTACGGGTGAGCGTGCACAATGTCGGCGAAGCGGAAGCCACCGCCAGCAGCAAGCAGGAAGCCGAAACCGCAGCGGCCCGCAATTTCATGGAGCAATACGGGTGAGTGAAACCCTTCAGAAATGCGGCCTTGTCGCCGTCATCGGCGCGCCGAATGCGGGCAAGTCCACCCTCGTCAACGCGCTGGTCGGGCAGAAAGTCGCGATCACCAGCGCCAAGGCGCAGACCACCCGCGCCCGGATGCTGGGCATTGCGCTGGCGGGCGACACGCAGATGATCCTCGTCGACACGCCCGGCATTTTCGCGCCGAAGCGGCGGCTCGACCGGGCCATGGTCAGCGCGGCGTGGGAAGGCGCGGAGGCGGCCGACGCGATCCTGCTGATGGTCGATCCGGTCAAGCAGCGGCGCCACGAGCTGGAGCCGCTGCTGGAGGCGCTGGCGAACCGGCCGGAGCGCAAGATACTGGTCCTCAACAAGGTTGACGTGGCGAAGAAGGAACCGCTGCTGGTGCTGGCGCAGGAACTGACCGGCAAGGTCGATTTCGCCGAGGTGTTCTTCATCTCCGCGCTGACCGGTGACGGGGTGCCCGAACTCAAGGCCGCGCTCGCCGCGCTGATGCCTGAAGGCGCATGGCATTACCCCGAAGACCAGGTGAGCGATGCGAGTGAGCGCCTGCTCGCCGCCGAAGTGACCCGCGAACAGCTCTACAAGCAGCTCCACGAGGAACTGCCCTACGACAGCGCGGTGCGGCCGGAGAAATATGTCGAGCGCAAGGACGGCAGCGTGGAGATCCACCAGCAGATCGTCGTCACCCGCGACAACCAGCGCGCCATCGTGCTCGGGAAAGGCGGGTCGCGGATCAAGGCAATCGGTGAAGCTGCGCGTAAGGAGCTGGCCGAAATGCTGGGCCAGAAGGTCCACCTGTTCCTCCACGTGAAGGTGGAAGAGAACTGGGCCGAAAGCCGCGAGATCTACGAGGAAATCGGGCTGGACTGGGTGCGATGAGAACTTAGTCAGGCGTATCGAATTGTACGTCGACGCGGATATTGTTGGCTTTCAGAATGCTGTCCATTTCTAGGTGGCTGATCGACTTGTCTGGGTCCAGGTCGGCTCGGACAACGAGTGCCGGATATGGCACCAGCAGGCCGCCATGGTCATAAGAGTCGTCCTGCAGCTTTCCGAGGATGGCTTGATAGGTCCGTAACGACCAATCATTTAGGAGGACGGTCGTGTTTGCGAACATCCGCGAAATGTTCAAACGATCAGCTCTTCGTATATGAATAACGATATTATCGATGAGCCCGAAAACTTCCAATGCTGACGCTTTACCGGCTTCAGATTGAAAGTTACCAGGCAAAATGCTCGACGCAATCATAGGCATGAGGAAGTGCTTCAGGCCGACACGCGGGTCACGAAAATAGGGCGCGAACTGGTAGGACAGCCAACCAAACAATGGCGCGAAATCCCTTGCCGTAGAAAGGTTTTTGAGCTGTTGGCTCAGGTGGTCCATATAGTTGCGAAAAATGCTCGCGACACGATAATCGGTTTCTAGCTCACCGGGCACCAAAAAGCGAAAGGTGGCCATCTTTGTTTTCGACAACGTCAACAGGGAGTGAACTTGATCGACGAACATCCAGGCGAGATTGAATATCTCCCTTCGATCCCGGTTTGTACCGACGAAAATCCCATCGTCCCCGGTAACTAGGTCGAGCAGTTTTTCGAGTCTCATGTAGGATGTGAACATCCCGTATGACGAGAACACGATTGCTTCGATCAGATGCCTATCCTGCCTGGGGAGGTTCTTTGGCAGTATCTTAAGGAGACCAGGTAGGCCATTGTCATATAAGTCCGCTACGGTGTCGCTTACTATCATATCAGCGCTTCTTGACGATCTCGATCTTGTTCCTCTTGGCGAAATCCTTGGTCGATTCCTCGCTGCGGTTGAGCGCCTTGGCGATTTCCTTCAAACCCTTGCCTTTCGCCGCTAGGGTGCGCAGCTGGCCGGCCTCCTCGCCATTCCACGGCTGCTTGTGGCGTTCAAAATGCTCCTTCGCCATCAGCTCGCCGCCTTCTGGGCAGCAGGCTTCTTCTTCGGCGCCGCCTTTTTCGGTGCTGCCTTCTTCGCCGGGGCCTTCTTTTTGGTGCCCTTCTTCTTCGCCGGACCCTTCGCGGCGCGGGCGTCGATCAGTTCGATCGCCTGGGCCTCGGTCACGTCCTCGGGCTTCACGTCTTTCGGCAGCGTGGCGTTGGTGGTGCCGTCGGTGACGTAGGGGCCATAGCGGCCCGGCATGACCTTGATCTCGCCGCCGCTGGTCGGGTGGAGGCCAAGCGCCTTGATCGGCTCCGCCTTGGCACGCCCGCCGCCGGTGCCGCGATTGGCGTTCTGGGCAAGCACGTCGACCGCGCGGTTCATCCCGATCTCGAACACCTCGCGGGTGTTGGCGAGCTTGCCGTACTTGCCGTCATGCCGCAAGTATGGCCCGTAACGCCCGATATTCGCTTCGATTTCCAGACCGGTTTCCGGATGGGCGCCGACAATCCGGGGCAGGCTGAGCAGCTTGACCGCCCAGTCGAGATCGAAGTCGGGAAGGTCCTTGGGAATGCTGGCGCGCTTGGCTTCCTTGCCACTGCCCATCTCGACGTAGGGGCCGAACCGGCCGGTCTTGCGGTGGATGTCTTCGCCGGTTTCGGGGTGCTGGCCCATCACGCCATCCTCGGCGCTGGCCTCGCCCCCGCCCCCGGCCTGCGCAAAGCGGCGGGTGAACTTGCAGTCAGGGTAGTTGTTGCAGGCGACAAACGCGCCGAACCTGCCGCCGCGCAGCGACAGCCGCCCGGTGCCGCAATTGGGGCACTTGCGCGGATCGGTCCCGTCTTCCTTGGGCGGGAACAGGTAGTCGGACAGGTATTCGTCCAGCGCCTCGGTCACTTCCGATGGCAGCTTGTCCATCACCTCGTCGGCCTTGGGCTTGAAATCGGCCCAGAACCGGGTGAGCAGCGCTTTCCACGCCTCGCGCCCGCCCGACACCTCGTCGAGCTCGTCCTCCATGCCCGCCGTGAAATCGAACGCGACGTAGTTCGGGAAGAACCGTTCGAGGAACACGGTCAGCAACCGGCCCGATTCCTCGGCGAAGAAGCGGTTCTTCTCCATCCGCACGTAATCGCGGTCGCGCAGCGTCTGGATGGTCGAGGCATAGGTCGAGGGCCGCCCGATGCCGAGCTCCTCCAGCCGCTTGACCAGCGAGGCTTCGGAGAAGCGCGGCGGCGGCTGGGTGAAGTGCTGGGTGGCCTCCACGCCCTTCTTCGCCGGGCTGTCGCCCTTGCGGATCATCGGCAGCAGGCCGCCATCTTCGTCGTCGCTGTCGTCGAACCCTTCCTGGTACACCGCGAGGAAGCCCGGGAACTTGACCACCTGCCCGGTCGCGCGCAGCTCGTGCATGCCGGTGCCGTCGAGCATCGAAACGGTAGTGCGCTCCAACCGGGCGGCGGCCATCTGGCTCGCCATCGCGCGCTTGAAGATCAAGTCGTAGAGCTTGCCCTCGTCGCCCGATCCGGCCCGGTCACGGCTGAAATCGGTCGGCCGGATCGCTTCGTGCGCTTCCTGGGCGTTCTTTGCCTTGGTGCTGTAAAAACGCGGCTTTTCCGGAAGGAACCCGGCGTCATAGCGCTCGCTGATGGCCTGGCGGCAGGCGTTGATCGCGCTGCCGTCCATCTGCACCCCGTCGGTCCGCATGTAGGTGATCGCGCCCGCTTCGTAGAGGCTTTGCGCCAGCCGCATGGTGTGGCTGGCCGAATAGCCGAGCTTGCGCGCGGCTTCCTGCTGCAGGGTCGAGGTGGTGAACGGCGGGGCCGGGTTACGGGTGAGCGGCTTGGTCTCGACGCCCTCGACCGTGAACCGCCCGGCTTCTACCGCCGCCTTTGCCGCGAGCGCGCTGCCTTCGTTGCCAAGGGTCAGCTTGTCGAGCTTCCTGCCTTCGAACCTGACCAGCCGCGCGGTGAACTCGGTCCCGTCGTGCTCCATCGTGGCGGCGACAGACCAGTATTCCTCTGCCTTGAACGCCTCGATCTCGCGCTCGCGGTCGACGATCAGGCGCAGCGCGACCGACTGCACCCGTCCTGCGCTCTTGGCCCCGGGCAGCTTGCGCCACAGCACCGGACTGAGCGTAAAGCCGAACAGGTAGTCGAGCGCACGGCGGGCGAGGTAGGCATCAATCAGGTCTGTATCGAGCGCGCGCGGCTTCGCCATCGCATCGGTGACGGCCTGCTTGGTGATCGCGTTGAAGGTGACCCGGTCGACTTCCTTGGGCAGCGCCTTGCGCTTGGCCAGCAGCTCCTGCACGTGCCACGAAATCGCCTCGCCCTCGCGGTCGGGGTCGGTCGCGAGCACCAGCCGGTCGGCCTTCTTGGCGGCATCGGCGATTTCCTTGAACCGGCTCTGCTTGTCGCGATAGAGTTCCCACTCCATCGCGAAATCCTCGTCCGGGCGGACACTGCCATCCTTGGGCGGCAGGTCGCGGACATGGCCGTAGCTGGCGAGAACCTTGAAGTCCTTGCCGAGATACTTCTCGATGGTTTTCGCCTTGGCGGGGGATTCAACGATAACAAGCTGCATGTCGGTTTCGGTCTGTCCTTACGCGTATACGTACGCGCGAGGGTGGCGCGACCTTCCCGATCCCGTCAAGGCATGACGTGAGATCAGGCGAACACGTCGCCGATGTCACGGGCATTGTCGTCGACCAGCAGGTAGACCGCGATGCCATAGGCGAGGAACAGCGCGTTCCCCGCAACCTCTGCCAGGCTCGAGAAAGCCACTGTCACCGGATCGCTGCCAATCACGGAACCAATCCCGCCAATTGCACCGCCGATGACCATCAGACCGAGGAACAGCACCAGCCCGGCAAGGAAGATCGGCCAGCTTGAACCCCGGGTCGCATCCCAGCTCGCGGTCATGCAATCGATCACGCCAAGCCGCCGCTCGATGAGGTAGCCGCTCGTCGCGCTCCAGCGGACCAGCAGGATGAACCCGGGGATGATCAGCAGCAGGAAGCCCAGCATGTACCCGAGGACGGACAGGATCGAGAGCCCGATATAGGCCCATAACCGCGTCTGGCGCACGGGCAGGCGTCCCTGGCTCTCAAGGAGCCGCGCCAGCAGCAGGTATGAGGCAACGATCGAGAGTACCCCGACGCCGATCTGGAACAGGCCCGCGAACACCCCGTCTGCCGGATCGATATCGAAGCCGAACCCGATCGAGGCGAGCGACCCAACGGCGTCGATATATCCCAGCAGCAGCCCCACCGTATTGAGCCCGCCGAGCACGGCCACGAACAGGAGGAGCGGCCCGGCATTCTGGCCGATCAGATCGAATGTTGCCCCCATGAATCCGCTGAAAGTCTTGTCCCTGCCCATTGCGCCCCCCATCCAATCTGCTCAATTCAAACGCGATACGCGCCCGCCCGCATGGCGGGCAAGTGTTCCCGCCAGCTCCAGCTCCAGCAGCGCCAGTTGCACCGCCGCCGCGCTTTCGCCGGACTGGCGGATCAGCTCGTCGACCGGGACCGGCGCGGTGGTCAGCAGGCTCGCGATATCGGCGGGTTCGGCCTCGGCCAGTTCGTCGATGTCGAACCGGTATTGCCCGGCGTGTTCGCGGAAGGTGGAGCGCGGGGTGCCGTCGAAATGGCTGAGCAGTTCGACCACATCTTCCGGCGCCTGCACCAGCACCGCGCCTTCTCGGATCAGCTGGTTGCACCCTTGCGCGCGGGCGTCGAGCGGGCTGCCGGGGATCGCCATGACCTCCCTGCCCGCCTCTGCCGCCAGCCGCGCGGTAATCAGCGATCCGGACTTGGGCGCGGCTTCGACCACCAGCGTGCCGGTGGCGAGCCCGGCGATGATCCGGTTGCGGCTGGGAAAGTGGCTCCCGCGCGGCTCGGTGCCGGGGGGTTGTTCGGCCAGCAGCAGGCCTT
Source organism: Sphingomonadaceae bacterium (assembly GCA_023384025.1). GTDB lineage: Bacteria > Pseudomonadota > Alphaproteobacteria > Sphingomonadales > Sphingomonadaceae > 34-65-8. The sequence goes on along the minus strand of JAHDXX010000144.1, from coordinate 286 downwards.
CACTGGCGATCCGTTCCTGCAGCGCCTCGTGCTGCGGGGGATAGGTCACGTCGATCCCGCTCGCGATCACACCCACGGTCGCCGGGAGCGCCCCTTCATGCGCCGCCCCGTCGATCCCGCGGGCGAGGCCGGAGACGACCGCGAACCCCTCGCCCGCCAGCTCCCCGGCGAATTCGCGCGCCAGCTTCATCGCCGCGGCGCTGGCGTTGCGCGCGCCGACCCTGGCGACGCAGGGCTTGGCCAGAAGCGACAGGTCGCCGCGCCAGGTCAGGATCGGCGGCGCGCC
>JAHDXX010000143.1:5847-8357 GCA_023384025.1 Sphingomonadaceae bacterium | reverse complement strand
GGTCAGCAGGTTGGTGACGAACAGCAGTAGGGCGCCGGAAAACACCGTGCCGTTGAAGGTCGCCAGGCCGAACCCGACCACCGCCAGCGGCGGCATCAGTGCGGTAGCGATGGCAACCCCGACGATGGTGCCTTCGCGCCCCCGGATCAGGGCATAGGCACCCGCAAGTGCCGAAAACAGCGCTACGAACAGGTCGAACAGGTTGGGCCGAGTGCGCGCGGCAATCTCGGTCGTGATGTCCTTGAGTGGCGAGAGGAAGACCACCACCGCGCACAGTCCGATTGCCATCAGTGCACCCCAGGCCAGCGACTTGGCTGACTGGCGCAGCCAGCGATAATCACCGATCGCCAGCGCGAACCCGAGCCCGATGATCGGGTCCATCAAGGGCGAGAGGAGCATTGCCCCGATCACCACCGCCGGGGATGAAAGCAGCAGCCCGAGGACTGCGATCCCGCCCGACATCGCGGTCATGAACAGGTAGCGCGAAGTAATCTCGCACTCGGCCCGGCGCTTCTCGATCACCGCCTGCTGGTCGATCGTCCCGACGATCTGCTCGCGCCAGTAGATCCGCCAGGTCGCCAACACCCGGGCAAAGCTGTAGCTGTCGTCCTGCACCGCTTCACCGGCCATCCTGCAACCTCCGGAAATTCCCGCCTTCCCCGCTCCTAGACGGTTCAGCGCGCAAACGAAAGGATGGACGTCCCGCAATGCATGCGGCACACCTTGCGGCAGTTCTTGAAGTTTGTGTCTTACACCCCTAATACAGTCTGCGAAGGAGCAGAACGGCAAGATGGCCAACGAAACGAAAACCACCACCGCCACCGAAGTCGCATTCGACCTGACTCCGCCCGATCCGGTGCCGGTGGTCAGCGCGGAAAAGGCCGCCGGGCTGGTTCCGGTGGCGCCCGAAGTGAAGTCGAAGCTGGAGGAGAAGGTGGACGGCTTCGTCGCCGATCTCGTCGCGCAGGATGCCAATTCGCCCGAATTCGGCAAGAAGGTCGACCAGCTGACCAACATGGGCCGCAAGGAAATCATGGCGGCTGCCGGCATGTCCAACCGCTTCCTTGATCGCCCCGTGCGCGCGATGGACAAGGACGAAGGCGTCGGCGCCAACCTCGCTGAACTGCGCCGCGTGGTGGAAGAGCTCGATCCGGGCAAGCGCGGCGCGCTGTCCGGCCCGCGCAAGATCCTCGGGATCATTCCGTTCGGCAACAAGATCAACAACTACTTCCGCAGCTACCAGAGCGCGCAGACACACATCCAGTCGATCCTCGGCAACCTTGCCAGCGGAAAGGACGAGCTGCTGATGGACAATGCCGCGATCGACGTCGAGCGGCAGAAGCTGTGGGAAGCAATGGGCAATCTGGAGCAGATGATCCACATCTCCCAGAAGCTCGACGAGAAGATCGAGGAAAAGGCGTTCGAACTCGACGCGACCGACCCGGCCAAGGCCAAGGCGCTGCGTGAAACCGCACTGTTCTACGTCCGCCAGCGCACGCAGGACCTGCTGACCCAGATGGCGGTATCAGTGCAGGGCTACCTTGCGCTCGACCTGGTCAAGAAGAACAACGTCGAACTGGTCAAGGGCGTCGACCGGGCAAGCACCACCACTGTCGGCGCGCTGCGCACCGCGGTGACCGTGGCCGAGGCGATGACCAACCAGCGACTGGTGCTGAGCCAGATCACCGCGCTGAACACCACGACGGCCAACATCATCGACAGCACCAGCACCATGCTGCGCGAGCAGACCGGCAAGATCCACGAACAGGCCGCCAGCAGCACGATCCCGCTGGAAACGCTGCAACGCGCGTTCCAGAACATCTACGACACCATGGACGAGGTGGACTCGTTCAAACTGCGCGCGCTCGACAGCATGAAGCAGACGGTCCAGACTTTGACTGCCGAAGTCGAGAAGTCGAAGGGCTATATCGCCCGCGCCGAAGGCCAGGCCCAGGCCCAGCGGCAGGTGAGCGAAAGCAGCCTGCTGACGGTGGAGGGGTGAGGTGAACGATCTCACCCGCCAGAGTGACAGGGTGATCGAGGACGCCCGCCGCCTGCGCGACGACAATCGTGCGGGCGGGCGGCACCGTCGTACCGCCTCTATCGGCGAAGGTTCCGCCCGGGTGAAACGCGAGAACCTGAAGAAGCGCATCCGCAATGTCATGATCGCGATCTTCACGATCTGGCTCGCCAGCGGGATTGCCGGGGCGATGTTCAGCGGGATCGGTTTCTGGGGCCTGATGTCGGTGCTGGTCGCCAGCATCGTCGCGGTTGCTGTGTTTTCCAGCTTCCCCAAGGTCAAGACACCCAAGCTGCCTGACATCAACAAGGGCAATGTCCAGCAGATGGTGGCCCGCACCGAGCTGTGGCTGGAGGCGCAGCGGCCTCACCTGCCGGCGGCAGCCGCGGCGCTGGTCGACCGGATCGGTACCCAGCTCGACGCGCTCGGCCACCAGCTTGACGGGGTCGACCAGAACCATCCCAAAGCGCGCGAAGTCCGCAGCCTGGTG
>JAHDXX010000143.1:0-5837 GCA_023384025.1 Sphingomonadaceae bacterium | reverse complement strand
GGTGGGCGAGCAGTTGCCGCAGATGGTCGAAAGCTACCGCAAGATCCCGGTGCACATGCGCAGCGAGAAGCGCGCCGGCTCGACCCCGGACGATCAGGTGGTCGACAGCCTGGCCAAGATCAGCGGCGAGATCGATTCGATCACCCGCCAGCTCGCCGAAGGTTCGCTGGATGACCTGGCGATCAAGCACCGCTACCTCGGCTATCGCTACGGCGAGAATATCGACGGTGAAGCCGCGGACTATGGGGTACCGCTGCCGGACTTCGACAACGAAAGAACAAAGGTAACCTGATGCGCGTTGCGATACCTCACGAACTCGATCCTGCCGTGGTGCGCGAACGGCTGAAGGGCCGCAGCCATGAGATTGCGGGACATGTGCCGGGCGGCATGGCCCAGGTCGAAACCAGCTGGCCGAGCGAGGACCGGATGCAGATGGACATCCGCGCGATGGGTCAAAGGCTGGTCGGCAACGTCACTATCGCCCCGACCGAAGTGGTGATCGAAATGGAGCTGCCGGGCATGCTCGCCTTCATGGAACCAATGATCTCCAGCACGATCCGCACCCAGGGGCAGAAAGTGCTCGCCAAGAGCTGACCCGGCTCAGAGCGGGGCCGCAACCAGCGCTTCGCCCTCGCGGTCGAATTCGACCCCTGCCAGCGATGCGACCTGCGCGCACTGGCCTGCCTGTACGGCCACTCCACCGGCGACCACGCTGCCGCGCACCGGGATGACCAGCGTCGTGCCCGGGAAACGCGCGGGCAACCCCGCGTCAGGCGCGCCGCACACCCGCTCCAGCCGGAAGTGCGGCCCTTCGACCAGCACCGCGCTTTCACCCGTGGCGAGGTGGCGTTGCAGGTGGCCGGGATAGGGTTCGCCCCGAGCCACTGCCACGCCCGCCTCGAGATGCAATTCACGCGGACGGCCGTAGTCGTAGAGGCGATAGGTAATGTCGCTGTTCTGCTGGATCTCGATCAGTGCCAGCCCCGGCCCGATCGCATGGACCGTGCCCGCCGGCAGGTAGAAGAAATCGCCCGGCTTGACCGGATGCCATTCGAGCAAGGTTTCGATCGAGCCGTCGAGCGCTGCCGCGCGCATCGCGTCTGCCCCCAGCGCCTCGCGAAACCCGATCGCGAGGCGCGCGTCGGGCTCGGCGGAGAGGACCAGCCAGCATTCCTCCTTGCCGCGCTCGCCCGCCGGGGCCTGCGCGTCCGACGGGTGGACTTGCACTGACAGCTTCTCGCTGGTGAACAGGTACTTCACCAGCAATTGCGGCAGGTCTGCATCAGGCTCGAACCAGATCTCGCCGATCCTTTGCCCGTCAGGTGCGACGAAGGGCGCAGGCAGGCTGTCGCACCCCCACGGCTTCTCGACCGTCCGCGTCGGGAGCAACCGCGCCTGCGTCATTGGCCGCTCGCGCCTGTCAGCTTGCCGACCAGTTGCGCGCCATCTGCGCTGGTGACCAGCACTTCGCCGCCATCGACCACCACGATCACGCCTTCCAGCCCGATCACCGAGACGCGCGGGCCATCGGTCTCGACCATGACGTTGCGACAATCGACCAGCTCCGCCGGGCCGGTGACATGGTTGCCATCCCGATCGCCGCCCCCGTCCTTGGCCCGCGCCTCGTGCAGCGCCGGCCAGCTGCCGATGTCGGACCAGCCGAACGCTGCGGGCACGACAGCGGCGTGACCAGTGCCTTCCATCACCGCGTAATCAACCGATTCACCGGCGATAGCGCCCCATGGCGCGGGGGCTGGATCGAACCGGCTGCCTGACCAGGCTCCTTGCGCTACCGCATCGGCCACGGCGCGGGCCATGTCCGGACGCTGTGCCTCCAGTTCGTCGAGAAAGGCACCGGCGCGAAAGGCGAAAATGCCGCCATTCCAGCTGTAGCCGCCGTGGGCGAGAAACTGCTCCGCCCGGGCAAGATCCGGCTTCTCCACGAAGCGTTCGATCCGGTGCCCGCCGGGCAGCTCGCCCCCCCGAAGGATATAGCCATAGCCCGTCTCCGCCCGGTCGGGCGCGATACCGAAGGCGACCATGTACCCGTCATGCGCCAGCGCCGCCGCTTTCTGCGCCACCGCGCGGAACGCGGTCACGTCAGCGATATGGTGGTCGCTCGGGCAGACCAGCAGCACGTCGTGCGGGTCAGCCAGGGCCGCGGCGAGCGCGATGGCAGGGGCGGTGTTGCATGCGGCAGGTTCAACCGCAAGCCGCAAGTTCGCCCCGCCCTGCTCGCGGATCAGGGGCACGTGCGCTTCGCCCGCCACCACCAGCGGCGCGCCAAACAGCGTGTCGTCATCGCACCGGTCCAGCGCCTGCTGGAACAGGGTGCGGTCGCCCACCAGCGGGAGGAACGGTTTGGGGCGGGCCTTGCGGCTGCGCGGCCACAGCCGGGTGCCGCTGCCGCCGCACAGGATCACGGGAACAATCTTGCTCATCCCCCGCCCTCTAGCACGGACGGGTTACCAGCTCATAACGGGCGGAAATCGACCCGGTAGCCATAGCGCGCCTCGACCGCAGTGCCATCCGCCCGGGTCGCCGGATTGAAGCGGATCTTGTCCATCACCAGCGGGCACACCCGCGCGGTCGTTTCCGCATCGACCTGGGAATTGGCGACAGAGCAATCGCGTGCCCGCCCATCGGCGGTGACAGTGAAGATCACGGTCACCGATTTGCCAAACCGGGCCTGCCGCCCGCCTTCCGGCACCGGGAAATCACGCGCATGGTTGAGTTCACCAGAGCGGACCGACGGCTTGGTGGCGATCCCGCCGCCTTGACCGCCGCCGCCGTTGCCGCTGCCGGTGCCTGATCCGCTTCCCGCCGCGCCGGTGCCATCGCCGCTGTCCCGTGCGCCCGAAGTATTGGCCGCGCCGGTCGACGAAGCGCGCGGGATCGGCGTGTTCTTCGGTACCGGCAGCTTGACGGGCGGCGCGGTGACCGGCTTGGGCACGGCGTCGCGACCCTGCTCGCCCGAAGCGCCCGCATCGGGTTCCGGCTCGGGCTCGTCAGGCGTCGTGATGGTCACGGTAAAGGCCGAAACCACCGTTTCCTCGACCGAGGCGACGAAAGTCGGCGCAAACGCGCGGGTGAGCCCGTAGAACACGAGCAGGTGGAACAGCACGATCAGCACGATAATCCCCGGCCGCGGACGGCGGCGGATCGACGCAAAGTTGCCTGCTTCCTGTTCCACCGCCGCAGAATAGCGCGACACCTGCGCCGCACAAACGAAAACGGCGGAGCCTCGAAAGGCCCCGCCGCTTCGCTGTCAGGGATGACCGCGAACGACTTAGAAGTTGTAGCTCACGCCAACCTTGATCCGCCAGGCCGAGGAGCTGACGTTGACGAAATTGTCGGTGTCGAACGACGACAGGCCGGTGGTCGCGTTCGGAGTGATCGCCGCCGCGCTGGTGATGATGTAGCGACCCTGGGCGTCAACGCCCGAGATCGAGGCCACATCCTGCAGGCCGGCGAAGTTGCGACGGGTCTGCACGTTCCAGCTGCTGTCGAGCATGTTCAGGAAGTTGTCGACGGTTGCGTAGAGACGCAGCTTGTCGTCACGACCGAACAGGCGGCCCGGACCCGGGATTTCCTGCGAGAACGACAGGTCCATGTCGAAGTACCAGTCGTTTTCGCAGTGGTTGCGCGGAACCGAGGCGCCGATGTGCTTCTTCGCACAGCCCAAGCCGTTGGCGAAGTCGGCCAGTGCCTGGACCGCAGCCATGTTCGACGTCGGCGCCACGTTCGGATCGGTGGTACCGGTCGGCAGGTACACCAGCGCGTTGTCGTTGCCCGAAACGCTGTCGTTGAACACCCCGCCGCCGGTGAAGGTCAGGCTGTAGGGGCGGCCCGAACGGGCAACGAACGACATCGAGAAGCGGCTGGCGAGGTCATCAAAGAACTCTTCCTTGAACGACAGGCGCGAGGTGATGTTGTGCCGCGAGCCGAAGAAGCCGCGCGACGCATCCGGGTTCTGCCGGTCGAACGCTGCGGTCGAGTCGAAGTTCGACCCGGCGGTCGAGCTCAGCATGTTCCGCCGGTCCTGCGAGTCGGTGTAGGCATAGCCGAGGTTGAAATCGACCGAGCCGCCATCGGTGAACACGCCGCCTTCGAACCGCTTCGACAGCAGGAACGAAGCGATGTGGCTGCGATAGCTGCCGGCATTGGTCAGCATCAGCTCGTCGTCGCGGCTGGTGCTGAAGCAAGGCGTGTTGACGCCGGTGTAGACCGGGGTCGGCGTGATATCGACCAGCTGCGCGGTACAGCCGTTCACCGACGGATCGATCGAACGGTAGATCGGGCGACCGTCGATGGTGAAGCCGTTCAGGCCCTGGCGAGGATCGGGCGTCTGGGCCAGGTCAACCACGGTGAACGGGTCGCGGGTCTTGCTGTAGATGTAGTCGAGCGTCAGGTTCCAGCCGCTGAAGAAGCCGGTTTCCGCGAAGTCGACATCGGCGGTGAAGCCGATGTTGGCGCGCAGCACGCTCGGCATCTTGATGTCCGGGTCGATCGACTGGGTGTCACCCAGGCCAGCAGCCGCACGGGCCGAACCGGCTGCCTGGAAGCAGGTCGGCAGACCGGTGAACTGGCCGTTCACGACAACGTCGATCTGGCCGGCCGGGCACGGCGAATCCTGCGTGGTACCCTGGGCGAAGCCACGACCATCGTTCGAGAAGGCGTTGCTGAACCACACCAGCGGGTCACCGCCGGAGAAGATGCCGACGCCGCCACGCACCTGGGCTCGCGAGAACACGGCGAAATCATCCATGTCGTAGGTCAGGGCAAAACGCGGCATCACGATCGGGTCGAGCGCGCTGAAGCCGGTGTTGTTGCCGAAGCCATAGCGCCTGACGAAGTTCGGGTTGATCGCCGGGCGACCACCATCGAACCAGTCGACGCGAACGCCCATGACCGCGTCGAGACGATCGCTGATTTCCCACTCGTCCTGCGCGAACACCGAGTACGAAACGCGGTTGAACCGCGCCGCCGCATCGTTGACGTCGCCAGTGGCGGAGAAGTTGCCGAAGGCACCTTCGGTCGCACCGCTGATGACGTTGCTGGGAAGCGTGCTGGTCTGGTTGTTGCCGGTGCCCGGCGACAGCAGACCCGCACGCAGGTCGTTGATGTTGCGGAACACCAGCGTGCCGGTGGCGTTCTGGACGAACAGGTTGAACAGCGAAACCTTGTTGATTTCAGCGCCGATCTTGATCCGGTGCGCACCGGCTTCGATGATCCCGGCCGCGCGGAACTGGTCGACGTTGGTCTTCAGGTCGTTGCCCGAACGCGAGTTGCCCGGCCCGGCGAGAACCGTGCCGTCAGGGCCGGTCGGGTTGTCGATACCCACGATGATGCGCGGGATCGGGTTGGCCGACTGGGCTTCACCGCCGCCGATCGGATCCTGGAGATCTTGGATTTCCGAACGCGAGTAGCGCAGCTCGGTGCTGAAGTTGTCGCTCCACTGCGAGAACAGGCGACCCGAGTAGTAGTTCGACTCGGTGCCGCTGATGCGGAAGGTGTTGCGACCCACCGCCTGCGGGTTGTTGCCCGAGAACAGGTCGTCCGGCAGCGTGGTGCCTTCCTCGAGCCGCTGATAGGTGGTTTCGAGGCGATGGTCGTCGGTGATCTGAAGGTCGGCACGGACGAAGTAGCGGTCGTTCGAGAACGGACGGCTGGTCACGATGTCGCCGGTGTCGATCTTGTAGACGTCGTTCAGGACCTGGCGGATTTCGTTGAACTGCGCTTCCGTGATACCGATCTGCGGGTTGGGGAACCCGGCACCGTCAGGGCCGAAGTCCTGCGACTGGCCAGCTTCCTGGTGCTCGTAGGCGCCGAACAGG
>JAHDXX010000142.1 GCA_023384025.1 Sphingomonadaceae bacterium | reverse complement strand
TTGCCACGGCCAGTTCGAAATCGGTGTAGAGGTACAGGTTGTCCTGGTCACCGAGCGAGGCCTGGTCCCACGAATAGCCGACCCCGAAGGTCGCGCCGACCGGGCCGAGCGTGGTGCCGACCGAGGCCAGCGCTTCGAAATAGTCGGTGTCCGCGCCGGTGTCTTCGGTCGGGTACAGGTAATAGAGCAGACCGACATCGACGCTGATGCCTTCAGCGACATCGCCTGCCCAGCCGCCATAGACATCGAGTTCCATCTCGCCGAACCCGGCGTTGGCATCGATCGTCGAAGCCCAGGTGCCGACATAGAAGCCGCTCGAATGTTCGAGATCGATCCCGCCCTGCAGGGCAAAGTCACCGCCGGAGAACGACACGCCGCGGAAGCGGTAGTCGCTGACCAGCGCGACATTGCCTGACAGCGACAATTCTTCCTCGGTTTCACCCTCTTCCTGGGCAAAAGCCGGGGTCGCGAGCACGGAAAGTGCGAAAACGGAAACAGCCGAGAGGCTGCGAATGGACGTGAGCATGACAAACTTCCTTGCGTTTGTGGGTTGCCTCGTCCCGCCTGCTGACCTGCCGGATCGCCTCGTTCGTTGTGCGTTCTCGTCCAGGTCGGCAATCTTCGTGCCGAGTCTTGCTGCGGCGCACAAGAAAAATTGCCTTGGGTCGAAAACAGCCGCGCTGCACTGTGGCCAATCGGCACCAATGCCCGATCCGGCAGCCTCGCCCGCAGGTTGCCCATCGCGCGCCCCTGCCCTAAGGCGCTCGCGAAGACAGGCACAGTTTCCGCACCCATGTTCGACAGTATCCGCAAGTTGCTCGGCGTCGGCAAGCGGCCAGTCCCCGCCCGCCATGCGGCCCCGGCGGGCGAGCGCATCTATGCGATCGGCGACATTCACGGCTGCCTCGACCTGTTCGACGAGCTGATCGAGGCGATCGAGCGCGATGACAGCGAGGCCGCGCCCGCCACCCGGACAACGGTGATCCTGCTCGGCGACCTGGTCGACCGCGGGCCGGACAGCGCTGCTGTGGTCGCCCGTGCGCGAGAGTGGCAGGCGCGCAGGGCCGTGCGCATTCTCGCCGGCAACCATGAGGAAATGTTCCTCGAATCGTTCGAGAACATCGAGATCCTGCGCCACTTCCTGAAGCATGGCGGACGCGAAACGCTGCTCAGCTACGGGCTGGCGCAGCGCACACTGGAAGACGCGACGCTGGAAGAGCTGTTTGACCTCATGCCGCAGCTCGTGCCACCCCAGGAGCGCGCATTCATCGCCGGGTTCGAAAACGCCATTGTCGCGGGCGACTACCTGTTTGTGCATGCCGGCATCCGGCCGGGGGTTCCGCTGGAAGAGCAGGAACGCAAGGACATGCTGTGGATTCGCGAACCGTTCCTCAAATCGGAACAGCAACACCCGTTCATGGTGGTGCATGGCCACACGATCTGCGAAACGGCGGATGAACAACCAAACCGGATCGGAATCGACACCGGGGCCTTTCGTTCCGGCATCTTGACCGCGCTGGTGATCGAAAGTGATCGCCGGCGCTATGTCCAGGCCGTCAGGGACGGCGGGATCATCAGCATTCACAAAGGGGAATCACCGCAATGAAAGTCGCCATGGTAGGTTCGGGCTATGTCGGCCTGGTGTCAGGGGCGTGCTTTGCCGATTTCGGGCATGACGTGGTCTGCATCGACAAGGATCAGGGCAAGATCGACCGCCTGCTGGACGGGGTCATGCCGATCTACGAACCCGGGCTCGATGCTCTGGTCGAAAGCAACGTCAAGGCAGGGCGCCTGTCGTTCACGACCGATCTTGCCGAGGGCATCAAGGGCGCACAGGCCATCTTCATCGCGGTCGGCACCCCCAGCCGGCGCGGCGACGGCCATGCCGATCTTTCGTTCGTCTATGCGGTCGCGGAAGAGGTCGGGCGCAGCCTTGCCAACGATGCGGTGATCGTCACCAAGTCGACCGTGCCGGTCGGCACCGGCGACGAAGTCGAGCGCATCATCCGCGAATGCAACCCGGCCCACCGGTTCGCGGTCGTGTCCAACCCCGAGTTCCTACGCGAAGGCGCCGCGATCGGCGACTTCAAGCGGCCCGACCGGATCGTGATCGGGGCCGAGGACGATTTCGGCCGCGAAGTGATGCGCGAGGTCTATCGCCCGCTGTTTCTCAACGAAAGCCCGATCCTGTTCACCAGCCGCCGCTCGAGCGAGCTGATCAAGTACGCCGCCAACGCCTTCCTCGCGACCAAGATCACCTTCATCAACGAGATGGCCGACCTGTGCGAGAAAGTCGGTGCCAATGTGCAGGACGTTTCGCGCGGGATCGGCATGGACGGGCGCATCGGAGCCAAGTTCCTGCACGCCGGGCCGGGCTATGGCGGATCGTGCTTTCCCAAGGACACGCTCGCCCTGCTCAAGACCGCCGAGGACTATGACAGCCCGGTCCGCATCGTCGAGGCGGTGGTCAAGGTCAACGACACCCGCAAGCGGGCGATGGGGCGCAAGGTGCTGGAAGCGCTTGGCGGCATGGACGCCGCGCGCGGCAAGAAGGTTGCCCTGCTCGGCCTGACCTTCAAGCCCAACACCGACGACATGCGTGACAGCCCGGCGATCGCCATTGCCCAGGCGCTGGTCGATGCGGGAGTCAATGTCGCCGCCTATGATCCGGAAGGGATGGAACTGGCCAGGCCACTGATGCCCGAGGTGAGCATGTGCGAAAGCCCCTACGCGGCCATCGAAGGCGCCGATGCGGTCGCCATCGTGACCGAATGGGACGCCTTCCGCGCGCTCGATCTCGACCGGGTCAGGGAACTGGCCGCAGCACCCGTGCTGGTCGACCTGCGGAACATCTACCAGCCGGACGATGTCAGGGCGAAGGGCTTTGCCTACGTCAGCGTGGGACGGGGCTAACGCGGACTGAGATCGACACCGTCAACGAAGCTGGCGCGCATGCCGCAGGTCATGAAGTCGCCCGCTTCCTCCGGGGTGTTGCCGAAATTGCCGCTATAGCGCAGCACGATCCGCCGCCCCTCGACCCGGAACAGCGGAACGGGCGCGCCTCCGTCGGTCCGGGCGCTCCACCATCCCGTTGCCGGATCGAAGCGCGTCACCAGTGCGCCGAGATCGCAGGTATGCGCGTTGGCGCCGACTGCAGAACCTTCGGCGGCAATGCTCCCGTCCGGATTCCCGGTAAGGGTTATCTCCTGGTCGCTCGCATCGATCAGCACCGGCAAAATGCGCCGATACAGCTCTCCGCTGCGCATTGCTTCAGGCAGTTGCAGACTATCCTCGTGATAGATCACGCTCTCGCCCGGACGCAGCACGATGCCGGTGCCAAGGTGGCCCCGCAGGACCGCGATTCGTTGCGTGTACAGCTCTGACAGGCAGCTGCTGTCGTCGCCACAGGCATCGCGCGAGGCGAGCCAGCGTCGCTGCCCGGCAAGATCGCCCTTCCCTGCCGCACGGACCTTAGCCCAGACGTCTGCCAGTTCGCGGTCTTGCGCCCGCAGCGCGGATTCATATTCGGCGCAGATCAGCTTCTCCACCGGCGATGCCGCCAGTGCGCAGTCGAACGAGGCGCGATCCTCCTCAGCCTCTGCGGAGACAGCAGCGATGAGGGCACGGGCTTCCTCGACGGCGATCTCTGCCACAGGTACCACAAAGCGATCCTCGCCGTCCTCCTGCGGATAAGGCGACGTGAAGTTCTTCGCCATGCGCAACGGCCCGGCGATCCTTGCGTAGCCAAGTTGCGCAAACGAGGCTGGCGCAATCACTGTGCGGTCAAGCAACGCACCGGCGACATTGCGCCTGTCCCACAACCAGAATCCGCTGATATCGGCACGGGTCAGGTCGGCCCCGGCAAGATCTGGCGCGCCGTTGATGCACCAGACATCGATGGTGATGCCGCAGGCGAAGCTTGCTCCGGCAAGGTTTGCACCGCGAAAGGTCGTATCGCCAAAATCGGCGCCCTGCCATGCAGAGACAAAGCGAAAATACGGAAGGTGCGCGCCGCTGAAGTCACTGCCGGCAAGATTTGCGCCGTAGGTCGACAGTCCCGGCCAGCGCACCCCTCTGGCATTCGCCCCGGCCAGGGATACCCGCACCAGGCGGAGCGAAGGGATCTCGCTGCCTTCCCAGTTGGTGCCGTCGAGGTTGGTATCAGCCAGGCACACCCCGGCGAGCATCGTTGTCAGCGCGCGCAGGTCAGCCCTTTCGAACCTGCCGCCGTGGATGGCCGCTCGCTGGCCTCGTGGCAAGGCCCGCAATGCCTCGGCAAGCTCAGCTGGCGTCGCGATCCCGCTTGCATCGATCAGGGTCCAGCCCGTGGGTGCTGCCGCAGGGGTTTCGCTGAGTGCAGCACAATCACGAAGGATGTCCGCGTTTGCTCCCTCATCGCCTTGCGCAGGAGCAACCGCCAATGCCAGCGCCGCCAGATTCAACAGCATGATCGCCCCCTTCCTTTCGCATCATCATATCCCAGAGAGGCTGCTGCGACAATGAACGGCGAACGCGGATGTGGTTAACGCACGAGAAAGAATTTGACCTCGCACGGCTTTCTGCTGAAAACTCGGCCATAACAAAAATTCGGGTCAGCGAGTCGAAACGTGCGCCTCCGGTCAGACTGGATGGACGCCGCCACCTGAGTTTTTGAGAGGGGCAGATCATGAGAAAGCACCGTTACCTTGCAGGGGCAGGCATTGTCGGCCTTGCCTTCGCCTTTGCCGCGACTCCCGCGTTCGCAGCGGAAGACGAAGCAGATGAAAGCGAGATTTCGACCGAAGCGATCGGCACCTTCAACGGCTTCCACTTCGAAGCCACCGAGCAGGCAATCAAGGCCGCACGGCTGACGGCGGATTTTTCCGCCAACCCGAATAACACCTACACGTACAACCGGCTGGTTCAGCCGACCCCGGAACTGATCGTGCGCGACGACATCGGGGTGAACGGCTCGGCCGATGTCAACAACACCCTGCCATCCGTGGTCCAGCTGTTCATCCGCAACAACACCAACAACGGCACGTTCTTCAACTGCACAGGTACGCTGATCAACCCGCGGACGGTGCTGACGGCGGCGCACTGCGTCAACAGCAACTCCTCGGAAGCCTATGGCCTTGCCGGGCAGGCGCCGCTGACGATGTGGATCTCGACCGGTATCAATTCGAGCACCCGGCTGTTCAACACCATCGGCGATACTACGCGCGGCTACGACCAGGGCGGCGTTGCGAGGAGCACCGACGTGGTGATCCACCCATCGTCCGGCGTTCCCGACGGCGGGCTCCCCTTCCCTTATGGCGATGTCGCATTGATTGCGCTGGACCAGCCGGTGACGGACGTGCCTTCGATGCCGATCCTGCTCTCGCCGCTGACCCAGCTGACCCATGTGATCGTGACCGGCTATGGCACCAACGGCACCGGTGACACCGGCGGCACCAATGCCGGCAACCGGTTCCTGCGCCGCGTCGGCGAGAACATGCTCGACATGATCGGCTCCAATGCCGATTTCATTGACGGGGTGTTCCCAGGTGCAGCACCGAGTTCCATCAATTTCGGCGTCGAAACGCAGACGATGTACTGGATCGATTTCGACGATCCCAACCGCACTCCGGCCGACCTAGCAGGGTGTTCCTTCACCGGCCTCAATATTTCCTGCACAACCCTTGCAGCGGTCGATGCGATCGACTGGTTCGGCGGTGATGCCCTGCCGCAGGAAGCCGGCACCGCGCCGGGCGACTCGGGCTCGCCGATCATCGTCGACCAGCTCTACGATTTCCCGATCGTTGCCGGCGTGCTCAGCGGCGGGTACGACTTCTTCGGGCGCAACAATCGCTACGGCGATGTCAGCTTCTACAACCCGCTGTTCCCCTTCTTCGAGTTCATCACCCAGAACACGCCGTACAAATATGTTTCGGCCAAGGGTGGCAGCGGCAACTGGTCCGATCCCAATCGCTGGACCCAGGACCTCGATCCGGGCTTCTTCGTCGATGACGGCAACGGCAACCTGGTCAACGGCATTCCGACCGGATCCGAAACCGGCGTCTATGACACCGGCAACAAGCTGGGCACGGTGATTGGCGACGATGTATCGGACAACTCGACCGATTTCTCGCCAGACCTGCCGCCAACCGACACTCCCGAGTTCGGCGCCAACCTGCCGGAATCCTCGGTTCTGCTCGGCCCCGGTTCGTCCGGGTTCGTTCCGAACAACACCGACGGCGTGGTCGGCACCGCATTCGAGAACCCGGCGCAGTACTTCGACGTGCTGCTTCACCGCCACGGCGTCACGACGGTCGACATAAACGTCCTGATCGACAAGCTGGCGGTCGATAACGATCTCGCCCGGCTCATACTGCCGCGCGGCATCACCCTGACCAGCCTGATCGGTTTCGAGCAGTATCGGGGTCACACGAGCATCGACGGTACGCTGAACGCCGGCGTTACTGCCCTGTTCGGCGGTCGTCTGAACGGCATTGGCACGATCACCACCGACGTGTTCTTCAACGTGGCGGGTCAGATCTATCCGCGTACCACCAACGGTATCGGCACGCTGACGATTGACGGGGACTATGTCCAGACCCCGGGCGGCGGCCTGTTCGTGGACATCACGGCAGTGCGCCTGAACAATGCCAACGACGTGCTGCGGGTGACGGGCAATGCCATCCTCGACGGCACACTGGTGGTCAATCCGCTCAACCGGGTATCGCCGCGCTATGGCGCCACGTTCGCGGTGCTGAATGCGGCCTCGATCGACGGCAACTTCAGCAATGTCATGCTGGTCACCGATTCGCCGCTGCTGTTTGCCAGCAGCCGGGTCGAGAACAACGAAGTGCTGGTGGAAATCGGCGCCCGCCGCATCGCCACCGTCATGAGCTCGTCCAGCGGGCTTGCCTCGGTCGGCAACGCGCTGGACACGCTGCGCTTCAGCGGTCGCTACACCGCGTTCGAGCACCTGTTCGGGGTGGTCGATGGTGCGAGCTACCTCAACTTCGGCCAGACGCTTGCCAGCCTGACGCCGACCAGCGGGTTTGCCCAGGCGGCATCCGCCAACGGCTTCTCGCAGCGGTTCACCGGGCAGATCGCCCAGCGCACGCTCAACCTGCGCGGGGCAGGGCCGGCAGCCTCCGGCTTCTCCGCTGCCGGCAATGCCACCTTCGCCCAGGCCGGCACGGCTCCGGGCGAACCGGGCAAGCTCGGCTTCTTCGGGTCGGTCAGCGGCTCCTTCCTCGACATGGCCAAGCGGGATCACTCACTCGGCTCGACCGCAGTCGAGGATGCTGCCTTCCTTCAGGCCGGCGAACTGACCATCGGTGCTGACTACCGCGTGTCCGATGGCGTGGCCGTCGGCATCGCGGTGACCAACATCCGCAACAGTGCGCAAAGCGTCTCGGGCTTCCGCCCGAACGAGGACGAAAGCGTTGCCGCCGCCGCCTATGGTGCCGCAACCTTTGGCAAGGGCTTTGCCGACATGTACGTCGGTTACGCGAGCCAGAGCTACGGCATGGAACGCGCCAGCCAGGGAGACTTCACCGGCTCCTATCGCAGCGCGCTCGGTTCGGCGAACGGGGCACAGACCTTTGCCGGGATGCGCGTGGGCTATGCGTTGCAGCCGGCCAAGGGCCTGACGGTCGGTCCGGTGGCCAGCCTCGACTACGTCCGTTCCGAACTCGGCGGTTTCACCGAGTACGGGGCCGGATCGTTCGGGCTGACCGTGCGCGAACGCACCTTCACCTCGCTCGGCGCCAAGCTGGGGGCGATGGCTGCGCTCGACGTCAACCTGGGCAAGACCAGCAAGCTGACCGCGTTCGGCTCGGTCGCCTATGCGCGCGAGCTGGCGGACAAGCAGGATATCATCACTGCCGCGTTTGCCGGTGCGGAGGATGTCCCGTTCACCATCGCCAACCAGCTCGACCCGCAGTGGGTGTCGGTCAATGCCGGTGCCGAACTGTCGCTGTCCGACCGGCTGAGCACCAAGATGAGCGTGACGTCAGACCTCGGCCGGGGTGTGCTGACGAACAACCAGGCGAATCTCTCGCTCAACTGGAAGTTCTGACCACCGCCGCCTGGCAAGAAAGGCGCCCCCCGCTCGCTCCGGGGGCGCTTTGTCGTTGGCTTGGTGGTTGGGCCGACCGGGTCATGATGCCACGGGGCCTGTACGCCGGGTTCTGTCCCTCCGACGGTATCCCATCAGGGACCGTATCGGCGGTGGCAGCCATTCATCTGGGCCATGGATTGCTCCATGGCTCAAGCAGCCAACCCGGGCCTCTCGAGGCGAAACGCCCCTGCCCCCTTCACTTGCGTTCCGGCGGCGCGAGGCCCCTATTTGGCCTTGCTCCGGGTGGGGTTTGCCGTGCCGCTCCCGTTGCCGGCA
>JAHDXX010000141.1 GCA_023384025.1 Sphingomonadaceae bacterium | reverse complement strand
GCGCTGGCGCTGGAAGAGAGCGAAGTCGAACACTGGCTCGCTGAACGGATCGCGCGCCGCAGCGTGCTGCGCTGGACCGGGGAGCGGGTCGAAGCGCGGCTCGAACGGCGGCTCGGTGCGATCACGCTGGCGAGCGGCCCGGACCCGGCGCCCGACCCGGCTGCGGTTGTGGACATGCTGGTGGAAAAGGCGCTGAAGAACCTGTCGACAATACTGCCGCCAGAACTCGTTGCGCGCGGCCGGTTCGTCGGGATTGCGGCGTGGGACAAAGCCGCCCTGGTCGACAATGCTGACCAGTGGCTGCACCCGTTGCTGGCGGGGCGGCGCGACCTCGCGATCCCGAAAGGCAGGCTCACCGAAGCCTTGCTCGGCCTCCTCGACTGGGACGCGCGCCAGCGGCTCGACCGGCTCGCCCCGCGCGAGTTCGCCTCGCCTGCGGGCACGCATCATGCGATCGACTATACCGGCGATGATGCCCCCAGCGTCGAGGTGCGGGTGCAGGCAGTCTTCGGGCTGGCGACCCACCCGATGATCGGGGATACTCCGCTACTGCTCAAGCTGACCGACCCCGGCGGGAAGCCGATGCAGGCCACACGCGACCTGCCGGGGTTCTGGCAGGGATCGTGGCGCGAGGTGCAGAAAGCCGGGAAGGGCCGCTACCCCAAGCACCGCTGGCCGGACGAGCCATGGGCGGAAAAGCCGAGCCTGAAGACCAAGAACGCGTTCGAGCGGCGGTGATTTTTTGTTTCTCGCAGAGACGCAGAGGAAAGAGAGACGTGGAGAATTCGTAAATGCGGCGAAGCCGCGCTCAACGTCCAACATTGCGGCTCGACCAGGAATCAGGATTGAACTGCGAGCCTTCGGCTAGGAATAAAATCTCAGCGTCTCTCTTTCCTCTGCGTCTCTGCGAGAAACAATCTCAATCCCGCTTGATTTTCCCAGCAACAGGCTGAAAGACAGGCCACATGACCGCACGTATCTACCAGCGCCCGAAGAACGCCATGCAATCGGGGAAGGCCCGCACCGATGAATGGGTGCTCGAGTTCGAGCAATCCGAAGCGCGCCGTCCTGACCCGTTGATGGGCTGGACCGGCAGTGGTGACACGCAGGCGCAGGTCGTCCTGGCGTTTCCGAGCAAGGACGAAGCCAAGGCCTATGCGGAGCGCTACGGCATTGCCGCGCGGGTCCATGCGACCCCGCCCAAGGCGCTCAAATTGCAGGCTTACGCCGACAATTTCCGCTAGGGAGACGTGCGGTGGCTGAACCCAAGACCCGGATTACCGCCACCGACCCTCTCGACTACATCGCCTCGGTCGAGCCTGAGCGGCGACGGGAGGAGGGCCAGATCCTTGACGCGCTGTTCCGCCGTGTGACCGGCGAGGCGCCGAAGATGTGGGGGCCGACCATCATCGGCTACGGCACCTACCGCACCACTTATGCCAGCGGGCGCGACGTGCACTGGATGCGGACCGGGTTCAGCCCGCGCAAGGCCAAGCTGTCGATCTACCTCATGGGCAGCTATTGCGACGACGCCACCAGCGCACGCACCGCCGAAATGCTCGCCCGGCTGGGCAAGCATTCGACCGGCAAGAGCTGCCTCTACATCAACACGCTGGCCGATGTGGACATGGCCGTGCTGGAAGAGCTGGTCGCCGCATCATGGGACGCGATGGCGCGGCTCTATCCCGAGTGAGTCACATCCCCGCGTACCACTGGTAGCCGGACCGGTCTTCCCAGTAGCCGCCCATGCCTTCACCGATGTTCTCGAGTGTATCGACCACCTCGATCGCGGCAAGATACTTGGCGTGCTTGTAGCCGAGCTGGCGTTCGATCCGCATCCGCAGCGGCGCGCCGTTGCCTTCGGGCAGCGCTTCGCCGTTGAGGCTGTGCGCGACGATGGTCTGCGGGTGCATGGCATCGACCATGTCGACGCTCTCGTAGTACTGCCGCCCGACATACTTGTCGGCGCAGCGGAAGACGACGAACTTCGCGCCGTCCTGCACCCCGGCCATTTCCAGCAGGGTCGACAGTTGCGGCCCGGTCCATTCGCCGATCGCGCTCCATCCCTCGACACAGTCGTGCCGGGTCACCTGGGTGCGCTGGGGCAGGGCGCGGACCTCGTCGAGCGAGAGGCTCAGCGGCTTTGCGACCATGCCGCGCACTTCCAGCCGCCAGTCGGCAAACCCGTTCTCCAGCTGCGCCCGGTAGAAGTCGGTATCGACGGTCTTCGAGCCGTTCGCCTTGAAGGTCGGCGAAATGGCCGAGCGCGGATATTCGATCGCCAGCGCCATGCGATCTGCCAGCGAGCGCTGCACCGCCTTGTGCCAGCCCGGTGCCTTCTCGAACAGCGACTTGCCGACCGAACTTTCCGCAACCTTGTTGCACGCCCCGAGGAACAGGGCACTCATCCCGGCGACGAAACCGCGCCGTCCAACCGAACCGGTCATGCTTTCCCTCCCGTAATCATGTCGCGAATCTGTTTGACCGGCCCGGTCACCAGCACCAGCCCGACATGCAGCACGGCAAAGCCGAACAGCCCCCAGGCGAACAGGAAATGCAGCGTGCGCGCGCTCTGCCGCCCGCCGAGAACCTCGACCAGCCACGGTGCCGCCGGTTCGAACCCGGGGCTGATCGCGAGGCCGGTGAACACCATGCCCGGCAGGAACACCCCCAGCACCACGCCGTAGGCGACCTTCTGCAGGAAATTGAACTTGCCGCCGGAATGCTCGAAGTTGAACTTCGCGTGCTGGACAATGTCATGCCACACAGCCGCCGGTTTCCATTCGGCGAAGGTGGTGCGCAGGTCGCGCCAGAAGTGGCCGTTGACCAGCATGGCGACCCACATCACCAGCAGTCCGACGGCGAAAGGCCAGGCCATCAAGATGTGCCAGTCGCGCGCCACGGCCAGGTTGTAGTGGCCGGGGATGGTCATCCAGCCGGGAAAACGCGGCACTGCCATCCACGCATGTTCCGCCGCGAAGCCGTAATCACCCCAGTAGAGAAAGCGGTGCGCGTTGGAGATGTTCAGCCCGCTCATGAACAGCACTGTCACGCAGATCAGGTTGATCCAGTGCCAGATCCTTGTCGACAGTGCGTGTTTCTTCATCCCGTCATTCCTCTGGCCAGATAAATCACGTCGCGCGGCTGGCGCATCAGGTGCTGGCCGCTGTCAATGAACAGTGTCTCGCCGCTGGCGAGATGGCCTTCGGCCAGGAACAGGCAGGCGTCGGCAATCTCGTCCGCCCCGGTCTTGCGCTCGAGCAGGTTGAGCCGGTGGGAGATCTCGATCTCCTCGGGGGTCTGGTCGTGGCTCGGCAGGATTGCGCCGGGGGCGAGGCCGTAGATCCGGTCTTCCGGCCGGGTTGCGCCCCCCTGTTCCTTCAATTGGGCCAGCATCGGCAGCGCGCCATGCACCGCATGCTTGCTCATGGTGTAGCTGAAGAAATCGGGGTTGGTGTTCTCCAGCTTCTGGTCGGTGAACTGGATCACCGTCCGCCCGGCACGCGAGCGCGCATGCCGCAAAAAGGCCTGTGCCATGCGCACCGGTGTCTTGGCGTTGATCCCCATCGACCGGTCATACGTTGCGGAATCGAGTCCGGTTACATCGTCAGGGCGAAAAATTGCGGCACAATTGACCAGCACCCGCCAGTCGTCGAGCCGCTCCGCCAGCCGCTCGACCATCTTGGCCGAAGAACCGCTGTCGGTCAGGTCGCAGTGGATTGCTTCGGCGCTGGGCAGGCGCTGGGCCATGGCTTCGGCTTCGCGCGCGGAATTGCCGTAGTGGAGCACCACGTGCCACCCGGCCTGGCCGAATGCTTCGGCAACGGTTGCGCCAAGGCGCCGCGCGGCACCGGTGATGAGGATGGCTGGTCTGGGCATGGGGTGCACTGCACCACACTTCATGAAGCGAGCAAAGCGTTACTTTGGTTTGCTCCCGGTCGCTTCCAGCCGCATGCGGGCCCCGGCCCGCCATGACGGCGACAGCAGCTCGCACTGCGCCATTGCCTGAAGCCGCTCGGGCGTCGTCGCCGACTTGGGATTGGCGATTTCGGAAAAGACTTCGGCCACCGTCCACGGGGTGCGCCCGGTCTCGGTGCGTTCGAGCAGGTCTCCAGCCTGCGCAATCCCTTCCTCGATCACGCGAAAGTACCAGCCGCAGCGCGCCGTCCTGATGATGCTTGCCACCATGCCCTTGCGACCGAAGCGGTGCTCGATCTTCCAGCATGGCAAGCGCGGCTGGCTCACTTCGAGCAGCGCCGTGCCAAGGCGGAAGCGGTCGCCCAGCAGCACATCCTGCTCGGTCAGTCCATCGACCGCCAGGTTGGTGCCGAACGCGCCGGGCATGGCGAGCAGGTCGTGGCCGCCAAGTTCCGTATCCCACCATGCATGGTGCGCGCGCGGATAGAGGTGCACGGCCATGTGCGGCCCGCCATGATGCACCCGGTCGACCTGGGTGTCACCGTCGATCCCCTCGGCATGGATCTGGACAGGGCCGGCAACCGGCTGCTTGGCAAAGGCGCTCTGCTCGTCACCGCGAAATGGCGCAGGCCGCCCGGCGCAGATGGCGGTAACGACAGGGCTCATTCTGCCGCTGCCGCCTCGCGGTCACGTTCCGCGCGGCCTTTCTTTTCGGTCGCGCTCTTGAGCTGGCCGCAGGCGGCGTCGATATCGCGCCCGCGCGGGGTGCGCACCGGCGCGCTGATGCCGCCTTCGAACACGATTTCGGAAAAGCGACGGACCCGTTCAGGCGTGGAGCATTCATAGACCGCCCCCGGCCACGGGTTGAACGGGATCAGGTTGACCTTGGCGGGCAGGTTGTAGTGGCGGATCAGGCGGACCAGCTCGCGCGCGTGCTCGTCGCTATCGTTCTTGTCCTTGAGCATCACGTATTCGAACGTGATCCGGCGGGCGTTGCTGGCGCCGGGGTAGGCGGCGCAGGCGCTGAGCAGTTCCTCGATGCCGTATTTCTTGTTGAGCGGTACGATCTCGTCGCGGATGTCCTTGGTCACCGCGTGGAGGGAGACCGCGAGATTGACCCCGATCTCCTCGCCGCAGCGGTCCATCATCGGCACCACGCCGCTGGTCGAGAGTGTGATGCGCCGCTTCGACAGGGCGAGGCCATCGCCGTCCATCACCAGCCTGAGCGCGTCGCGGACGTTGTCGAAATTGTAGAGCGGTTCGCCCATGCCCATCATCACGATGTTGGTCAGCAGGCGGCCGTCGGCGGTGTAGTGTCCCGCATCCTCCTCGTCATCGAGACCGGACATCGATCCCTTGGGCCATTCGCCCAGCGCATCGCGCGCCAGCATGACCTGGCCGACGATCTCGCCCGGGGTCAGGTTGCGGACCAGCTTCATCGTGCCGGTGTGGCAGAAGCGGCAGTTGAGGGTGCAACCGACCTGGCTGGAGACGCACAGCGTGCCCCGGTCGGCATCGGGGATGAACACCATCTCGAAATCGTGGCCGTCCGCGGTGCGCAGCAGCCACTTGCGGGTGCCGTCGACCGAATGCTGGGCCTCGACCACGTCGGGCCGACCGATCACGAACCGTTCAGCCAGCCACGGGCGCATGGTCTTGGCGATGTCGGTCATCGCCTCGAACTCGGTCACGCCGCGGTGGTAGAGCCAGTGGAACACCTGCTTGGCGCGCAGTTTGGCCTGCCTGGCATCGAGCCCGGCTTCCTCGAACAGGGTGCGGATGCGATCCTTGGGCAGGCCGATCAGGTCGATACGGCCATCGGCGCGCGGCGTGATGTCGCGCGCGACGGGAACGGGATCCACCTGTCCGGGGATCGGCATGAGAGCGGTGTCGGCCATGAAGGCCGCGCATATAGTCTGGCAGAGCGGGTTTGCCTAGGTCCTGACCCTAGCGCGGTACTTCCTGCCCGAACATCACCCGGTGCCCGTCCGGCGTCCGGACCGCGAATTCGCGCATGCCCCATGGTTCGTCGGTCGGATGCTTGATGAATTCAACCGCTTTGTCGCTGATCTCGGCATAATAGGCATCGAGATCATCAAGCCGGATGTAGCCGAAGTATTGGTGATCGCCGAGATCGGACACAGGGATCGCGTCGGGGCAGGAGCCGAGCATGATCAGGAAGCGCTCACGCTCGACGAACACCCAGCCGCCAAGATCCTGCATTCCACCGAAGCCCATTTGTTCGACCCACCAGCGGGCAGTTGCCATCGCATCGGGCACCGCGAGCACGAAGTTGAAATCGAGAATTCGCGCACGTCCTGTCATTGCCCGAGCCTTGCGCAGCCTACGGTCGCCGCGTCAAGAGCGGTCGCTGCTCCGGCGAGATCGTAGGTGTTGGAAAAGCGACGCCCGGCGCGGTCGGTCGCGCTGATCGTCATCGATTTGCCGGAGCGCATCGCGGCGACGATCGCTGCATCAGTCGCCTTGTCCGGAGCCCAGGCATCGCCGCCGCCGCCGGTCATGGCAAAGCGCTTGCCCCCGATCGCGACCTGGATGCGCGGTTCGGTGGCAAGCTTGCGCGACATGCGGAAATGGACCTGCCCGCGAATGCCCTTTTTCGGCCATGTCCCGACCGAGGCATAAGGGTTGTAGTCGCGCTGCATCGTGCTCGGCGCGGCCTTGGCGATGGCATAGCAGCGCGGCACCCCGGGATCGCGAAACGCGCCCCAGTCAGAAAACACGCCCAGGCTGTCGCGCGCGGCGAGGGGGGCGGCGAGTAACGCCAGGGCCAGGATGGGGAGGGCGGCCTTAGTCATAAGCAATCGCCATCACCTCCCAGTCCCTGCTCCCTGCGGGCAAGCGCACGGTGCGGACATCGCCCACGCCCGCGCCGCGCAGGGCGCGGGCGAGGGGGCTTGACCAGGCGATGCGACCGGCACCGGCGTCCTGCTCGTCATCGCCGACGATGGTGACGGATGTTGCGTTGTCATCCTCGTCGGCAATGGTCACGGTCGCGCCGAAGAAGACGCGGGCCTTGTCCGGCTGTTCGTCGGGGCGGACCACGCGCGCGGCCTTCATCCGCCGGGCGAGGTGCGCCAGTTCGCGGTCGATCTCGCGCATCCGTTTGCGTCCGTAGAGGTAATCGCCGTTCTCGCTGCGGTCGCCGTTTCCGGCCGCCCAGCTGACGATCTCGACGATCTTCGGCCTCTCTTCGCCCAGCAGGTGGTCATAGCGCGCGCGCAGCGCGGCATAGCCCGCCGGGGTGATCGGATTGGTGCCCCCGGGCATGCTGCTCACCGCAGGAAGTCGGCAGCGGTGCGCGGCTTGCCGTAGGGGGCCTTGTCGGGGTGGAGGTGCTCGTAGACCACCGCGTTCTCGATCACCCGGTGGACATAGGTGCGCGTCTCGCTGATCCCGATCCGCTCGATCCAGGTGACCCAGTCGATCGACCCGGTGCGCGGGTCGCCGTTCTCGCGCAGCCACTGGTTCACCCGGCCCGGCCCGGCGTTGTAGGCCGCGATCGCGAGCGGGTAGCTGCCGTTGTAGCGCGCGAGCAGGCGCTGGATGTGGTTGCTGCCGAGCTGGACGTTGTAGCCCGCATCCTGGATCAGCGAGGCTTCCATGTAGACCATGCCCGCCTTGCCCGCTTCCTCGCGCGCAGTGCCGGGCATGAGCTGCATCAGGCCGCGCGCGCCGGCGTGGCTGATCGCGTTCTGGGCGAACTGGCTTTCCTGCCGGCTGATCGCGTGGATCATGGTCCAGTCGCCGCCCTGCGGGGTCATGATGGTCGGATAACCCTGCGCGATGAAGGCGGAATGCCCGTCAGCTCCCGCCGCATCGGCGAGGTTCACGGCGAGATCGCGCCGCCCGATTTCGCGGGCGAAGTCGGCCACCAGCGCGTGCTCTTCGGGCGTGTGGGCCTGGCTGGCCAGCTCCTTGTAGAACTGGATACCGGTGCGCCACGGGGCGCCGCGCGCCAGCTCCTCGACCGCGCGGGTGAGGGGGGCTGCGCGGAAGGCGGCGACCTGATCACGGCTGGGCGCGATGCCCGGGTCACCTTGCGGAATGGCGATCGATTGCCCGAGCTTGCCCAAGGCAAGCTGGCCGTAGAACCGGTCGGGATATTGCCCGGCCTGCTCGAAATAGCGCCGGGCGGCGTCGCCATCGCCCGCGCGTTCGGCAGCGAGCCCCGCCCAGTAGAATCCCTTGGAACGGGTTTGCGGGGTCTGCGCTGCGGCGCGGGCATCGCCGTTGGTCCACAGCGCCTTGGTGCCGCCGAGCCACATCAGCGAGGTGTAATCGTCGCGCAGATCGAACGACATGCGCGAGATATCCGCACCCGGCTCGAACAGGTCATCGACCCGGCTGGCGACACGGGTCGCCTGGCTGGCGCTGGCGCCCTTGGCGACCCGCAGCATTTCCGCGACGAACCGCTCCGGATAGCGCGCCGGGCGATCGAA
>JAHDXX010000140.1 GCA_023384025.1 Sphingomonadaceae bacterium | reverse complement strand
TGGCGTTGACTGATGCCGAGCGTACGGCGAAGGAGGCGGAAGGCCTGGCCCCGCACTGGCGCTTCCTGCTCGACCATGGCGAGCCGATTATCTGGGCCGATGGCATCCGTGGCCCGCAGAAATTCGATCCCGCACAGCTCAGCGATCCGGTGATCCGCCGCGCCGACGGGTCATGGCTCTACATGCTGCCGAGCGCGATTGACGACATCGACATGGGCGTCACCCACGTGCTGCGCGGTGAGGATCATGTTTCCAACACTGCCGTGCAAATCCAGATGTTTACCGCACTTCATGCTGCAGGTTTTGTTGCAACATCGGGTGCAGCAAACCCGGTCCCGCAGTTCGCGCATGAGGCGCTGCTGGTCGGCAGCGAAGGCAAGCTGTCCAAGCGGCTCGGCGCACTCGGGTGCGATGCCTTCCGCGACAAGGGAATTGAACCCGAAGCGCTGGTCGCGCTGCTGGCAAGGCTCGGCACCGCGCTGCCGGTCGAACCGATTGCCCAGCGGCAGGTGCTGGTCGACAGCTTCGATCTTTCGACCTTCGGACGCGCACCGGCGCGGTTCGACGATGCCGAGCTGGAGCGGCTTAACACCGCACTGGTCCACCAGCTGGACTTTGCGAAGGTGGCGGAGCGCCTCCCTGCCGGGATCGACGAAGCGGGCTGGCACGCCGTCCGACCAAACCTTGCCACGGTGGCCGACGCTGCCGAATGGTGGCGGCTGGTCACCGGCCCGATTGAGCAGCCGCAGTTTTCCGACGAGGATCGTGCCTATCTGGCTGAAGCCGGGCGTACGCTGGTCTGGGGCGAGGACCCGTGGCACACGCTCACCGCTGCGCTCAAGGACAGCACCGGTCGCAAGGGCAAGGCGCTGTTCCTCCCCCTGCGCCAGGCGCTCACCGGGATGGACCACGGCCCCGACATGGGCGAGCTGCTCCCGCTGATCGGAGAGGCCGAAGCACGGGCGCGATTGGTGGCCGCATCGGCTTGCTGAGTTGACTGCACAATATGTCAAGTAATGCTTGACGTATTGTGTAGTATCAATTATCATCGTTGTGATGATCCGGAGCTTTCGCAGCAAGCCGTTGAAGGGGTTCGCTTCGGTTGGCGACGCCAAAAAGCTTGCGGTGAGCGGTGCGGCGATCGAGCGGCTTACGCGGCAACTCGCGCGCCTCAATGCAGCGATGGCCCCCGAGGATATGGATCTGCCCGGTTGGTATTTCCACAGTCTCCGCGGGGAAAGACGCTACTCCGTGCGTGTGACAGCCAACTACCGGCTGACCTTCGGTTGGGACGATGGCGATGCAATAGCTCTGGACCTGGAAGACTATCACTGACCCGCGCCGGACGGAATTCCGGATAGAGAATGTAACTATGACCAATTCATCGATTGCCGGATTGCGGCCAGTTCACCCTGGTGAAGTTCTGCGTGAGGACGTGATTCCTGCTTCAGGGCTTACGAAGGCCGATTTCGCGCGGCGGCTGGGTATTTCACGTGAGGCTTTGCACAACGTTCTCAGTGGTCGCAGCGCAGTGTCGACCATTTTGGCGCTCAAGCTGGCGCGAATGCTCGGTACCACGCCGGAATCCTGGTTGCGGATGCAGCAGGCTTATGATCTAGCCATCGTTGTGGCGAACAATGCGCCCGAGATCGAGAAAGTCGAAGCGCTGGAACTTTGACGCTTACCCCCCGTGCTTGTCCAGCTCGTCGCCGGTCAGCGTCACCACGTGGAGCAGGTTGGTGCTGCCCGGCGTTCCGAACGGCACCCCGGCGAGCGCGATCAGCTTGCTGCCCGCCGTGCCGAAGCCGTGGCGCAGCGCCATGCGCTTGCCCTTGGCGATCATCTCCTCGAAGCTGCCGATGTCCTTGGTCACCACCGCGTGTGCGCCCCACAGCAGCGCCATCCGCCGCGCGGTGCGGGTCGAGGGGGTCAGCACGAGCATCGGCACGGATGGCCGCTCGCGCGCGACGCGCCGCGCGGTCGAGCCGGAGCCGGTGAACACGGTGATCGCCGCAATCGGCACGGTATCGGCGATGGTCATGCAGGCATGGCTCAGCGCATCGGCAGTGGTCGGCTCAGCGGGTGTATCGAGGAAGCGGACGCGGCCGATATAGGCCTCGTCTTCCTCCACCTGCTTCGCAATCCGGTGCATGATGGTGACTGCCTCTTCCGGCCATTCGCCCGCCGCCGTCTCGGCGCTGAGCATGACCGCGTCGGCCCCGTCGTATACCGCGTTGGCGACGTCCGAGACTTCGGCGCGGGTCGGGGCGGGGTTCTCGATCATCGATTCGAGCATCTGCGTCGCCACGATCACCGGCTTGCCGGCGGTGCGCGCCTTGTTGACGATCCGCTTTTGCAGCGGGGGCACTTCCTGCGGTTCGAGCTCGACGCCGAGATCGCCGCGCGCGACCATGATCCCGTCGGCCAGCTCGATAATCTCGTCGAGCCGCCGCACCGCCATCGGCTTTTCGATCTTGGCGCAGACCGCAGTCGCGGCAGTACCGATCAGTTTGCGGGCTTCGGCGACATCCTCCGGCCGCTGGACGAACGACAGGCCGATCCAGTCCGCCCCCTGTTCGACCGCGAAGGCGAGATCCTTGCGGTCCTTCGCGGTCAGCGCCGGGATCGGCACTTCGGCGTCGGGCACGTTCACGCCCTTGCGATCCGAGATCACCCCGCCGACTTCGGCCGAGCACAGGATTTCGTTTGCGTCGGCACGGATCACGCGCAGGCGGATCTTGCCGTCATTGATCAACAGCCGCTGGCCTTTCTCGAGCAGGCCGAACAGTTCGGGGTGGGGCAGGCACACGCGGGTCTCGTCACCCGGTTCCGGATTGCGGTCGAGCGTGAAATGGCCCGAATGCCGGATCACCGCCTTGCCGTCCCTGAACGTGCCGACGCGCAGCTTCGGCCCTTGCAGGTCGCAGAACACCGCGATGGGCCGGGCGAATTCCTTCTCCAGCGCGCGGATCGCCTTGATCGTGTCGGCATGGACCGCGTGCTCGCCGTGGCTCATGTTGACCCGGAAGGCATCGACCCCGGCGACGAACAGCCGCCGCAGCATGTCCGGATCGCGCGTGGCGGGGCCGGTGGTGGCGAGGATCTTGACCTTGCGGCCGCGGGGGCCGACCTTGCGCGTGTCGCTTTTCTGCATGATGCAGTGCTATGCCACGCGCGCGTGGCAACTCAAGGACAGGTTTCAATGGATACGAATGCGTTTGCCCATTCGGGTGATGAACTCGACCGGCTCGATGACGCAGCGGCGGCTGCGGCTTTCCGGCGACTGGTGCGCCATTTGCGCCATCGCCACGATGCGCAGAACATCGAGCTGATGGGTCTGGCCGGGTTCTGCCGCAATTGCCTCGCCGACTGGATCCGCGAGGCCGGGTTTGAAGGTGACAGGGATTCGGCACGCGCCCTGATCCACGGCATGCCGATGGCCGAATGGAAAGAGCGTTACCAACGCGAGGCCACACCTGAGCAGATCGCCGCGATGGAAGCGAGCATCGAGAAAAATAGCTAGTCCGGAAGTTCGAGCCGGTAGAGTTCGACCGAACCGAAATCCTTTGGCAACGCCTGCTTACCGATCGGGGTGAAGGCGCATTCATGGCACCCGTCGATCAGCAGCGCCGCGGCAAAGTTTTCCGTGCAATAGACCCCGCCGACCGGGGTAACCGGCTCGATCCGGGCGGTGCGGTTGACTTCGCTGCCATACCACAGCCGGTTGCCGGTGATCCGGTCCGTCCCGACCCAGATCGGGCCGTAATGCACCCCGATCCGCATTCCCGCCACATCGCCGGGCGGGACCAGCGAGCCCGGCAGGTCGCGCAGGCGCGCCTGCAGGTCGAGCGCGATCCGCGCGGCCACCTGCGGCTGGTCCACGATGGCGTAGATCGCATCGCCCCAGGTGTTGCGGAACTCGACATGGTCGCCGTGCGCGTTGAGCACTTCGGCGATCCGGCCCATGACCATGTCCATGAACGCCGGCAATGCGCGTTCGTTGAGGCGGGAAAAGCCCTTGTAGTCGGCAAACAGGATCGAGCGGATTTCGCGCCGCGTGCCGCGCCCGATCACCGGTTTGGGGGGAAACACCAGATCGCGCGGGACGGGGCCGGCGGGGATCAGGACGCTCTCGCCGCCCAGCCCCTGCCACAGTGCGATGTCCGCGCGGGTCCCGGCGAGGCCGGTGGTCGAAAACGAGCGGAAGCTGTCCGACACGACGGCGAGCTGCACCGCCTGGCTGCCGTTCTCGCGGGCCCGCAGCGAAGCGAGGCCCATGGCGAGGCGGGTGTTGTAAACGAACTGGTTGTCGTCCCCGACATAGGCGCCGGGGGTGGCGAAGTGGACCGCGGCGGCTCGCTCGCGGCAGGCGTGGTAGCGCGGCAGCCAGTCCTCGCCCCCGCACAGCACGGATTCGGCGATGAAATCGTCCTCGGCAAAGGGCAGCACCACGTTGAGTTCGCCCCCGCACCGCAGCACTGCCTCGGCAATCACGATGTCGGCCCCGCATGCCAGCGGCCCGAACGCGGTTGCGGTGGCCCGTTCGGCAATTGCCTGGTCGACCCGCGCCACCAGCTCCGCCTCGGCGGCGCTCCCCGCGTTGAACATGTGGCCGCAATAGACCGCGACCGGCGGGCGGCTATTGCCCATAGCGCCGTTCAGCAGCGGCCAGCAGGGCCACGTTGGCCTGCTCGATCCGCGTCAGCTGCACTTCGTTCGCGACCGGGCGGTACCAGGCAAACTGGCTGAAGTGGCTGACCAGATCGGGATCGCGGAACCGGCGGCCCTTGCGCGCGAAAATCTCGTTGCGGGCAATCCGCAGGGTTGCCGGGCCCAGCCCGGCAATGTCGGCCTGGGTCAGCCGCCGGGTGCTTGAATCCGGGAAAGTGAAATCGCCTGATGCGAATGCTGGCGGCGGGCGGCCTTCCCAGTCCGGTTCAACGACCGGCTGGGCCGGAGCCGGTGCCGCAGCGGCCTGTGCAGGTGCTGACGGCATGGGCTCTCCATCGAGCACGATCCGCGATCGGGCGACATAGCCGGTGGTGCCATCGTCCAGCTGGACCTCCCACCAGGTGCCGGGCTGCCGGAACGTGCGGAACCGCTCGCCGACATTGATCCGTGCGATAACCGATGCGCTGATCGCCCCGCTGGCGCGGACATTGGTGTAGCCGTCCGGGTCGCTCACCGTGGCGCCGAGGGCGAACTTGTCGACATCGTCCGCACCCTGCTCGCGTTCGCTGTCCGGCGGACCGGCCGGTTCAGCTTCGCCGCCGCCCAGCAGCCAGCCGCCGGCGACGACCAGCAGCACTGCGGCCAGGGCTCCGCCCGCCCACAATGGCCAGCGCGATGATGCTGTCGCGGCAGGGGGCTGAGCGGTTACCGGCGCAGTGGCAGGCGTCTGATAGCGTGGCGGCGCAGGCGGGACCGGGCTGGCCTCGCGCGCACCGCACAGATCGGCAAGGCTCGCCTTGACCTTGCGCCATCCGGAATGGTCGGGTTCCCCCTGCCAGTCACCGATTTCCGCATACTGGATCTGGTTGAAAGGCAGGGGCGGCATAACATCGTCGAGCGCGGTCTGGACCAGCTTCTTCTGGTTGCGGGCCATGTCGGCCTCGGCGCGCACCCATTCGCTCTTGGCCGCATCGCGCGACCATACCACCACCGCAGCCCTGGCCTGGGCAATCTTTTCGGTGATGACATCGCCATAGCTCAGGTGCGGGGGCAGTTCCTTGTCCCACCACACGCTGTAGCCTTCGCGCTCGATCGCTTCAGCCAGCACTGCCACCTGCGCCTGATTGGCGCGCGAATAGGATATGAAAACGTCGACCATCAACGGCCTCCCCACACCCGGGCCACGATAGCCATGCATGTTTGCGTTGCAAGCGCGCCGGGCGGGAAAAGCTGGCAAGCGGCCTTTTGCGCGGCTGCCCATGCCGCTAAGCGCGCTGCAACCGATTCATTCCTGATTCTGCGGAGACATTGAAATGGCCGAAGCCACCGACGACCGCCTGCGCCTGCTGATCGAGCGCATCGAACGCCTCGAGGAAGAAAAGAAGGGCATCGCCGACGACATCCGCGATGTCTATGCCGAAGCCAAGGCGGTGGGTTACGACGCCAAGATCATGCGCCAGATCGTCCGCTTGCGGAAGATGAAGCCTGACGACCGCGCGGAAATGGAAATGGTGCTCGATACCTACAAGGCGGCTTTGGGGCTGGGCTGAGTCCGGCTAACCTGCTGCGGTCGACCTGAAGGAGAATCACCCATGGGCAGCCCCTGGCAGAACACCGCGAACATGATCGTCACCACCACCGCCACGCTCGAAGGGCGGCCGGTGAAGGACTATCTCGGGATCGTCACCGGCGAAGTGATCGTCGGGGCAAACCTGTTCCGCGACCTGTTCGCCTCGGTCCGCGATATCGTCGGCGGGCGGGCCGGTTCCTATGAGGACGTGCTGTCCCGCGCCCGCACCGAAGCGCTGGCCGAGATGGAAGAAGCCGCACGCAAGCTGGGCGGCAACGCGGTCATCGGGGTCGACATCGACTACGAAGTGCTCGGCCAGAACGGCTCGATGCTGATGGTCAGCGCCAGCGGGACCGCGGTGCGTGTCTGAGGCATTTTGGCAGGTTGCCCCGCTCCACCCCAGCCGCTAGCGCGATTGGGGGAAGGGGCAACACCATTGCAATTCGAGACACGGCAATTCCGCACCGCTGACGGCCTGACGCTGGAAGGCGATGTCGGCGGGCCGGAGGGTGCGCCGATGGTCGTGCTGATGCATGGCGGCGGGCAGACCCGGCACAGCTGGGCGGGCGCGATGGCGGCGCTGGTGGCAGCGGGCTACCGCGTCACCAATCTCGATGCGCGCGGCCACGGGATGAGCGACTGGTCGCCGACCCGGGCCTATGGCCTTCCTGACCGGATCAACGATGTCCACGCGGTGGTCGGGGGATGCGGCGTGCCGTTCGCGCTGGTCGGCGCCTCGATGGGCGGGCTGACCGCGATCCATGCGATCGGTGAAGGGCTCTCGCCTGCCGCGCTGGTGCTGGTCGATATCGTACCGCAGATGGAGCCTGCCGGGATCGACCGGATCGTCGGGTTCATGAACGCAAACCACGGCGGCTTCGCCAGCCTGGAGGAAGCCGCCGACGCAGTCGCGGCCTATTATCCCGAGCGGCCCCGTCCGAAAGACCCGAGCGGGCTGATGAAGAACCTGCGGCGCAAGGACGACGGGCGGCTCTACTGGCACTGGGACCCGTCGATGTTCAATGTCGAGGACCCGTCCAACTTCCACGATCCGCTGGCGCGCTCGAGCGACCGGCTGGGGCAGCGGCCCGAAGTGCCGGTGCTGGTGGTGCGCGGACGGCTGAGCGACATCGTGTCCGATGCCAGCATTGCCGCGTTCCGCGCGCAGGTGCCGCACGCTGGGGTTCACGACATTGTCGGCGCGGGTCACATGATCGCAGGCGACCGCAACGACGCCTTCAACGCGGCGGTGATCGATTTCCTGCAGGATGTCATGCCGCTCTAGAGGCGTTGCCGGAAGCGCGCCCTTTCGCTAGGGGCCGGGGCATTCCAACCACACACAGGCATCCAAAGCAGGCACCATGGCAGGCCATTCCAAGTTCAAGAACATCATGCAACGCAAGGGCGCGCAGGACAAGAAGCGCTCGGCGATGTTCTCCAAGCTCAGCCGCGAAATCACTGTCGCAGCCAAGATGGGCATGCCCGATCCGGACATGAACCCGCGCCTGCGCCTCGCGGTCAATGCCGCCAAGTCGCAGTCGATGCCCAAGGACAATATCCAGCGCGCGATCGAAAAGGCGAGCATGGCGGGCGGCGAGGATTACGAGGAAATCCGCTACGAAGGCTACGGCCCGGGCGGAGTCGCGCTGATTGTCGAGGCCTTGACCGACAACCGCAACCGCACTGCCACCAATGTGCGCACTGCCTTTTCCAAGAATGGCGGCAATCTCGGCGCCAGCGGTGCGGTGAGCCACGGGTTCGAACGGCTCGGCCTGATCGAGTACCCGGCGAGCGCGGGCGACGAGGAGAAAGTCCTCGAAGCCGCGATTGAAGCGGGGGCGGACGATGTCGAGAGCAGCGAGGATGGCCACTCCATCTGGACCGGCATGGACGGCCTGCACGAAGTGGCCAAGGCGCTGGAAGCCGTGCTGGGTGAGGCGGAGTCGGTCAAGCTGGCGTGGAAGCCCAACCTGACCGTCAATGTCGGCGAAGGCGATGCCGCCACGCTGATCAAGCTGATCGACGCGCTGGAAGACGACGATGACGTCCAGACCGTTTGGGGCAACTACGAGATCGACGATGCGGTGATGGAGAAGCTGGGTTGAACATCTCCCCCTCCCCTTCAGGGGAGGGGGGTGGGGGGT
>JAHDXX010000139.1:4560-8529 GCA_023384025.1 Sphingomonadaceae bacterium | reverse complement strand
ATCTCTACCGACGAGGTCTACGGCTCGCTGGGAATGGACGACCCGGCCTTTACCGAAACCACGCCGTACCAGCCAAACTCACCTTATTCGGCATCAAAGGCCGCGTCCGATCACCTGGTCCGGGCTTACCACCACACCTTCGGGTTGCAGACGACCACCACCAACTGTTCGAACAATTACGGACCGTACCACTACCCCGAGAAGCTGATTCCACTGTTTATTCTCAACGCATTGGCAGGCAAGCCGCTGCCGATCTACGGCGACGGGATGAACGTGCGCGACTGGTTGCATGTCGAGGACCACTGCCGCGGCATCGACGCGACGCTGGCGCGGGGGAAGCCGGGCGAAACGTACAATATCGGCGGTGGGGCCGAACTGCCCAATATGGCGGTGATAGACCATATCTGCCGCGAAGTAGACCTTGCGTTCGCGGAAATACCCGATCTGGCCGCCCGCTACCCCGATGCGCCGGCCGCACGCGGTGAACCGACTGCTACGCTCAAGACGTTCGTCGAAGACCGCAAGGGGCATGACCGGCGCTACGCAATCGACGAGACAAAGGCCCGGGTGGAACTGGGGTATGCCCCGGTTCACGATTTTGCTACCGGGCTGCGCAGCACGCTGCGCTGGTATCTCGCCAACGAAGACTGGTGGAAGCCGCTGCAGACCAACTGACACGTTTTGTGAGGGTCGCCACGTCACTTTTTCGTAATCTGGTCATGGCCGGGCTCAGGCTCCGTGTTCATGTCGATGGCTTTGCCAGCGCTCCGCTCGCGTACCTGACTGCCGCGAAGTGGTGGATACTGGGCAAGCGCGTGCGCGCCCGCGGCCAACTGGCCCCGCTGCTGGGGCGGTCGCGCCATGCCTATTCACTATGGGCGATGACGGAGGTCGAGGAAGGTCCGGCGGGCGACACCGGCAGCATCGAGCCACCCATCCTTGCGCTGGTCCTGTCGCCGGGCGGCGCGGACAGCGCGTTGGCAAAGGCATCGCTTGCGAGTCTGGCCCGGGATGGGCTGGAGGCATTGGTCGTGCCCCCGGTGCTGCGGCCGGATGACATCGCCAGTGTGACAAGTTCCATGGACAGGTCACGCAGCCCGTGGATCATGATCCTGACAGAAGGCGATCTCCTGCGACCCGGTGCAGTGGCGAAAGATCGTGCGGCCATCGAGGAAGAAGTGGCCGTGCTCTATGCCGATGATGACCTGGTAGCGCGCGGCGGACGCATCAAGGACCCTCATTTCAAACCTGGCTGGAACAGCGAGCTGTTTCATCACTGTGACTACTTGACCGGGGCATCAATCATGCGTGCCCGAAAGGAGTGGTTCGAAGAAGTGGCGGGCACAGATGACTGGCCACAAGCGCTGATCTGGCGTGCGGTGGGCAGCGGTCGCGTGCAGCAAGTCCCGCACGTGCTGCATCATCGGCGTGCGCGTCCGGCCATGGCGCCAAGTGTGGCATCGCTTGTGCCGGCGGCACAATTGCCAAAGGTTTCTGTGATCGTTCCGACCCGCAACGGGTTGGGCCTGTTGCGGACCTGCGTTGAAGGTCTAGAGCGGACGGACTATCCCGATATGGAAGTGATCGTTGTCGACAATGACAGCGATGATCCGGAAACGCTGGCCTATCTCGCCGCCCTGCCGGCTGAGCGCTACACGGTCCTGCACCATGCGGGTGCATTCAACTATTCCGCCATCAACAACCGTGCCGTTGAGCGCGCGACCGGTACCCTGCTGTGCCTGCTCAACAACGATATCGAAGTCATTTCGCCTGACTGGCTCAAGATAATGGCCACACAGGCACAACGGGACGAGGTCGGGGCGGTGGGTGCACAGCTGCTCTATCCTGACGGGCGCATCCAGCATGCCGGAGTGGTGATCGGCGTGGGCAACGCAGCTGGCCACGCCCATCGCTTCCTGGCGCCGTCGGCACAGGGGTATTTCCGCAGGCATGCGCTGCCGCAGTTCACGTCAGCGGTAACCGCCGCCTGCCTCGTGGTGGCGCGGGACAAGTTTCTCGCAGTCGGGGGTCTTGACGAGAAACATTTCGCGGTGGCTTTCAACGATGTCGACCTGTGTTTGCGTCTCAACCAGCGTGGCTGGCAATCGCTCTATGAACCGCGCGCCTGCCTGATCCACCATGAATCGGTCTCGCGCGGGTTTGACCGCGATCCTGTGGGCGCGAAGCGGTTCGCAGGCGAACTGGCGGCGTTGCAGGAACGCTGGAAGACCAACGAGATCGTCGATCCGTTCCACCACCCCAGGCTCAGCCGCGCGGCCGAGCAGTTCACGATCGCGCTCTGACATGGCGCAAGAGCATTCGCCAGCACCAGCGATCACGCTCGAACAGGTGACGCTGTGCGCGGTGAGTTCGGTCAATGTCGTGGCCACGGTTGCGGCCATGAAGGCATGCATGGCGCAGATTCGGTTTGCGCGCTGTGTCCTGTTCACCGATTGCGACCTGCCCGCACCTGAACCCGGGATCGAGGTGGTTCGCATAGCCCCCCTGCGCTCTGCAGCGGCGTATTCCGAATTCGTGCTCCTGTCTCTGGCCGACTTCATCACGACATCGCATTGCCTGCTGGTCCAGTGGGACGGGTACGTGCTCGATGCCGCCAGCTGGCAGCCCGCGTTTCTCGAGCATGACTACATCGGTGCCAGTTGGCCGCAGTTCGACGACGGACATGATGTCGGGAACGGGGGGTTCTCCCTCCGCAGCAAACGCCTGATGGATCTTTGCCGCGATCGCGGCTTCCAGTTTTCCCATCCAGAGGATGTCGCGATCGGCCGGTTGAACCGCGACTGGCTCGAAGCGCGGGGGATGCGGTTTGCATCCACGGCGCTGGCAGACCGCTTTTCCGCCGAGCGCAGAGGTGACCCGGCGCAGACGTTCGGGTTCCACGGCGTCTGGCACATGCCCGGGATCCTCGGACGGGACGAATTCTGGGATCTCTATCGCGCGCTCGATGACCGGACATCGCTGGGTCCGGATTTCATCGCGATGGCCCGATCGATGGTGAGCGGGCCAGGCGGTGGCAGGCGGGCATTGCGCATGGCGGTGGACTTTGTCCGCGACCGTGCCAAATGAGCGGGACGAAGCCTGTGAATTTTCCCGGTTCGAATATTGCAATCATTTGAGGTGGATCGCTTGCAAAATCCCCTGCCTGGCCTGCCCCTGATCGAATCGCCGCTGTTCCCGATGCTCGTCGACCAGCTCGGCTTGTCGGACGAGGAGCGCCGGATTGCCTCGGACCTCCACCGCGACGGGTTTGCCGTATTCGACTTCCCCGATCCCGAATTCGCCGCACGCGTCGACCGGATCCAGCGCGATCTTGCACCGAAATACGGAATCGACTTTGACGATCCCGAAGCGGACAAGACCTCGGGCGAGCGGCGGATCCAGGATGCGTGGAGTTTTCAGGCCGATGTTCACGCAATCGCCAGCAACCCGGAAGTACTGGACCTGTTGTCACGCCTTTACGGGCGCGCAGCTTTCCCGTTCCAGACCCTGAACTTCCCGGTCGGCACCCAGCAGGATGCCCATTCGGATTCGGTCCACTTCTCAAGCCAGCCCGAACGCTTCATGTGCGGTGTATGGGTGGCGATGGAAGATGTCCGCGCTGACGCCGGGCCGCTGTTCTATTACCCGGGCTCGCATCGCTGGCCGATCATGAGCAATGCGCTGATCGGGCGCCGCGGCTTCGGGGTCGGTCTTGACTCGGCCCAGGATCCCTTCGGGCCGGCCTGGCAGGCACTGTGCGAGGCGCACGACGCCAGGCCCCAGACCTTCCTTGCCCGCAAGGGGCAGGCGCTGATCTGGTGCGCGAACCTGCTGCACGGGGGCAGCCACCAGACCGATCCGCGCCTGACCCGCTGGTCACAGGTCACTCATTATTATTTCGATGATTGCATCTACTACACCCCGGCGTTCTCCGACGAGATCCTCGGCAAGCTGCAGCTGCGCAATCTT
>JAHDXX010000139.1:0-4550 GCA_023384025.1 Sphingomonadaceae bacterium | reverse complement strand
CGTGCGATCAACGACGGGCAGGCGCGCCCCAACCGCTATCTCGGGCAGGAACTGGAGGACTTGCCGCTTGGCGCCTCATCGTCGCCCCCCCCGACAGTCAAGCGCCCTTCGCTACTTCGCCGTCTCTTGCGGAATCAGGGCTAGAGCAGTTTCAGCGGCGGTGCCAGACGACCGGGTAAAGCTTTCAAAGCGGTCGACGGCGTGCTGCACGACCATATCGAGGGCTTCGTCGGAAAAGAACCCGCCCGGGATCAGGCATCGGTCGATCAACACCCGCTGGAAGGCCTGAAACGTTTCCGGGTCGGGAGGTGTTGGGTTGCTCCAGAATGCATCCAGCCCGTCCTGCGCGGTAATCCCCGCCACGTCGTAAACCGCGCTTCCCAGCACAATTGCGGGAATTCCGAGCGACAGGCCCAGGGTGCCGCTGGTGCTGTTCACGGTGACCATGCCTTGTGAATGCTGTGCGACGGGAACGATGTCGCCCGCCGGCAGGTAGTCGACCCGGTCTGCCACCTCGTATCGCGTCGCGATATCGGCAGTGACCAATTCCCAGTCGCGCACGCCGTTGTCCAGCGGATGCTCCTTGACCACCAGTCGCGTATCCTGCGGCGCGTTGGCGGCAAAGGAAGCGATCACGGTCTTGATTGCCTCGGCCATCCCGACGAACGGGGAATGCAGCCTGATCTGTGCGTCGGAATCGAGTTGCAGCGGGAACAGGAAATAGCGCTGGTCGCCAGCCTCGAGCCGCTCGATCAGCGATTCTGCCTTTGCCTCCCGTTCCTTGCGGTACCAGAGTTTTCGCGCCCAGCCGATGCCTTCCACCACCGGATGCCAAGGCCGGTGGTTGTTCCAGTTGCTATAGTGCCAGCGCGTAAGAATATCGGCGGTGTTATAGGCGAGGCCTTGCAAGGCACGGCGCCGGAATGACGACCGGACTTGCCGGTGTTCCGGTGCGGGAGGCAGCCGGCGGGCGTGCTGGCGATACCACTCGGGGTCTTTGGGAAGCGACGAATGCCCGTTGACGCCGCCATGTTCGAACGTCACCCAGTCTGGCCGGATATAGCCTTCCTCGAAGACATGCACCGCGACTCCCGCCTCGCGGCAAACCTTGCTCGCGGCGAGATGATAATCCCGGCAATCGCCGAACAGGATAACATCGGTTATGGCGTGGTCAGTCAGGATTTGTGCAAGCGCGGCTGGCCAATCATCCAGAGAGCCCCGATAATCGATACCGCCCGGGAGCCTCCAGTAGAGCCGGTCTCCACCATTGAAATTCACTTTCCAGACCCTGTGCCCGGCCTTGGTCAGGCCCTGACCCAGCGCTCGGAACAAGGGGCCCATCAGGCCTTGCAGCAACAGGACATTGCGCCGGGGCACGGAGCGGGCGGTGGCAGTTCGCGCGCGCATCATTGGTCGGCTCGCGCTCGACCGAGGCAGACCGGGATGATCGAACGAGCCTTCATGCGGTGCGCTCTACATCCGGAGATCTTGCGCGTCGATGTACCGCGACGGAATTATCTACAAACAACAAGGACAACCGATTGTCCGGCCATGAATTGCCACTAGGGGTGAAATGAAACTTAGATGGCGCGGTGATTGAGGTCCTCCATTGGACAACATTCTGATTCTGACAGGGCTGTTCGTCGGCGCAGTGGCGCTTGATACCATGGCCATGCCAAGAGCCGAAGGCAGGCTGTCGCTTCGTTCGGCCGCCGGATCGGTCTTGCTGCTGCTCATCATGGCAAGCGTCTTTGGCGCGCTTCTGGCCGTGACGGGCAATCCGGCCGGGGCTGTGGTGCTCGCGCTTGCCTTGCAAGCCCTGGTCACGCTTGCCTCCAATGCCAAGCACAAGGTGCTGGGGGAACCGTTGGTGTTCAGTGACCTGGCACTCGTCAGGGCGATCTTTCGCCACCCCCAGTTCTATGTCGACGCACTGTTGCCGTGGCAAAAACTTGTCGTCGGAGCAGGGCTGCTGGCGTTGCCGGCGTTGCTCGTCGCGTTGTTCCGCCTGGATCACCAAGCCCACTTTTCCGGACTTGTTCTGGCCTTTGCCGGGTGTCTGGCATTGCGCTGGCTTCCTTCGAGCAAGGCCTTGGCCTGTCTCACGCCTGAGCCGGACCTTATGGCCGACGTAACCCGCCACGGGCTGCTTCCGGTCCTGGTGCTCTACTGGTGGCAATGGCGTCGGAGCGCCCAACCCGATCCGGTGCCGACATTGGACTATGTCCCTCTACCCGGTGAGATCGTGATTGTCGTCCAGTGCGAATCCTTTGCCGATCCACAGGAACTGTTCGGTGACCTGGCAACTCCGTTGGAGGGACTGGACAGGGCACGGAGCAAGGCCGTCCAGTGGGGCAATCTGCTGGTTGACGGGTTTGGTGCCTACACCATGCGCACCGAATATGGTGTGCTATTCGGTCGTGCCGCCGCCGAGCTCGGGTTTCGCCGGTTTGACCCTTACCTGACCGCGCTGGGTGACCATTCGCACGCCTTGCCCGCGCGTCTTGCGGCGGCCCACTGGCACCGGGTTTTCATTCACCCGCACGACTTGCGCTTCTATGGGCGCGACCGGGTGCTTGGCGCGGCTGGGTTCGACCGGCTGGTCGGGCCAGAGGCATTCGCCGAGCCCGCAGGTCAGTACGTGCCAGACGCGGAGATTGCCGATGCCATAGCGCGGGAGATCGCCGAGCAGTCCGGGGCAGTTCTGGTGTTTGCCGTAACCATCGAAAACCACGGGCCATGGACCGAGGGGGCAGGCGCTGCCCTGCCGACCGCCTATATCGACCTGTTGCGCAAGGGCGATGCCATGCTGTCGCAGCTGCTCGACATGCTTGAGCAGAGCGGGCGGCCGGCGACGCTGGTGTTCTATGGCGATCACCGCCCCAGCATTCCGGGAGCCGTCGAGCCGGGTCCGGAGCGCCACACTCCCTATGTCCTTGTGCAGGTCGGGCATGGGCAGGCTAGTCCGCAATCAGCTGCCGAACAGGTCGACCTGACCCCGGCGGAACTGCATCACGCCATCCTTCGTACGCTACAGGCCCGGAGGGTTGGACCGTCGCAGGAGGTAACCCCGAAGAGCAGCGGGCAGAACGCGGTCAAGCAGCCGGACCAGTCGAAACGGCCAGGGAATGATGCTGTGGAAGCGTGATCGCCGGGTTGCCGCGAGGATACTTTCAGCTGCCTTGTCTGCAGACCTCATCAGGGGCTTCGGCCCTGCGGTCCGGTGCGCGGCGGAAGTATCAATGAACCCGGGCGAGACCAGCCTGACGGATACGCCATGGGGTTCCATTGCGACATGCAGGGCCTCGGCAAAACGGCCGAGGCCAGCTTTCGACGATGCGTAGGAAGCCGCAAACGGCAAGGCATGGAACGCTGCCGCAGATCCGACGAACACGATCATACCCTTGCCACGGCGCGCCATCGAATCAGCCAGACCCGCCGCCATGGCTGCCGGGGCGAGAAAATTGATCTGCACCAGCCGCTCAACGGTCTTGGGGTCGTCAAACAAGGCGTCAGCCTGCCGCGTATCGCCCAATCCCTGCGCGAAGATGACCATATCCAATGCCAGTTTCCGGTCGACCGTGTGGAGCGCTGCAACCGCGCATTCGGTTTCTGACAGATCAATCTGTGTCAATTCGACAGCTGCGGCACCCAGCTCGAGGCATTGGGCGGCAAGGTTGGACAGCCTGCCCCCGTCACGGCCCCACAGGTTCAGGCGCGCGCCTTGCTTGGCGAGGGCCTTTGCCAGCGCCTGCCCGAGCTCTCCAGAGGCCCCGACGACGGCAACGTGTGGGATGACTGCGGTCACGGGCGAACGGTTCTGGCCAGGCTGTCGGGGCAGAACTGTTTTCCGCGAATCATCAGTCCCTTTTTCATCCTGCTTTGATAGCGGGATTCATGAATTCCCACAGGCAAAGTCCACATCACTCCATTATGGACAATTCTCCGGAATTCAGTTTTCTCGTCGCCAAGGGTAAACAGACTGGCGCGCGCTCGAGTTAAGTTCTTGACACTCCCGGGTTCCTGATGTCCAGACTCGGCCCATGGCTAGTCGCAGGTCGTCCTCACAACCTATTCGATTGTTCCAGAGCAAGGCTCTGGAGAGGCTGACCGTGCTTCCGGTCGGGGCATTCATGGTGTTGTGGGCGCTTGTCTTGCCGTTCGTCGCTTGGGCGGGGCGGGGATCTGCCTCGCCATTGCAGGCGCTGATGCTTGCCACGGCAGGCTGGGCAGCCTGGTTCCTGCTTGAATATGCCATGCACCGGTTCGTGTTTCACCTGGAGCCACGCTCGGCGGCTGCTCGCCAGTTCGTCTTTGTGATGCACGGAAACCATCACGAGGATCCGCAGGATGCGCTCCGCAACCTGATGCCACCGGTTGTCAGCCTGCCGCTGGCTGCCGTGCTGTGGGGGGCATCGGTCCTGGCGCTGGGCCCGATGGGGACATGGTTCTTCTTCGGGCTGATCTCCGGTTACGTTGTCTACGACCTGATCCATTACGGGTGCCACCAGTGGAAGCCGCGCGTCCGGATTGGCCAGACGCTGATGAAG
>JAHDXX010000138.1 GCA_023384025.1 Sphingomonadaceae bacterium | reverse complement strand
CCGAGCTTGCGGCCCGGCCTTTCCGTGGTTTCTGCTCCTGTGGCCAAGGGACTAGAAGTCCATCCCGACCTTCAGCCCGACGATCCGCGGACGGATCACGGTGTCTTAATAGACCGGTCCGGTGCCGCTTACCCCGCCGGGGTCGCCGCAGGTCGTCTCGACGCACTGGACCCCGGTGTTGACCACCCCGTTGCTGTTGAACAGGTTGGTCGCGAACACCTCCACCCGGTACGTGTCGTTCGACACGCCGAGGCTGAAGTCCGCCGTGGTATAGGCGTCAAGGAAGCCC
Source organism: Sphingomonadaceae bacterium (assembly GCA_023384025.1). Lineage (GTDB taxonomy): Bacteria > Pseudomonadota > Alphaproteobacteria > Sphingomonadales > Sphingomonadaceae > 34-65-8. The sequence goes on along the minus strand of JAHDXX010000138.1, from coordinate 8,302 downwards.
TTGATCCCGCTTTCCACCGTCCGCAGGTCGCTCCGGCGACCGCCGATGTGGTTGACCGCCGCCTGCACGTGGCCATCCCAGCTGCCGATCGGGAATTCGTAGCGGGCAAGGGCATTGCCCTTGAACTTCGCGGTCACCGGCAGGCGCGAGCCGGCCGGGGCCAGCAGCGAGTTGGTCCGCCCGTCACCCGGGTCGAGGGTACAGTCAAACGTCGCATTGGCGATCCGGCAGAAATCGCGCCGGATGGTTGCATCGTTGTAGCTGCCGCCGACATTCAGGGTGAAGCCGCCCGAGCGGTAGCCGAGGTCCATCTCGATCCCGCGAATCCGGGCGATCCCGGCGTTGCGGACTTCGGACAGGCCATTGGCACCGAGGAACGACAGCTGGATGTCCTTCCAGTCAAGCTGGTAGACCGCGCCGTTGAAGCGGACCGGGCCAAAGGTAGTCTTCCAGCCCAGCTCGTAGTTGTCGAGCGAATCCGGGCCATAGGGCGGCAGCGTACCACGCCGGTTGACCCCGCCCGGACGGAAGCCCTGCGACCAGGTGGCATAGACCAGCGCATCGTCGCTGATCTTGTAGGTCGCGTTGAGCTTGAAGATCGCATCGGTATCCGACGTGCTCTTGTTCACGTTGGTGCACGGTGCCCCGTCAAGGATCGGGGTTGCGAAGGTGCCACCCGGATTGTCGCGGAAATCCTGCCCGGTGGTAGTGACGCAGCGCGCCACGCCGGTGTTGCTGGAATAACCGCGGGCAAAGCCGAAGAACCCGAACAGCGAGTTGTCGTACTTGTAGAGGCGGGCCCCCGCCAGCAGCGTGAGCTTGTCGGTCACGTCGTAGCTCAGTTCGCCGAACGCAGCATAGTCACGGTCGGTGCGCTGCTGCTTGGTCAGCCAGATGTTGCTGGCCGTGCCCGGAACCGTGATCGAATCGGCGATATTGTCGACGATGTAGTTCTGCTCGATGTTGTGCGACTGGCGCTGGGCGAACACACCGCCGATGAAGCGCAGCGATGCATCCTGCGGCGAGGAAATACGCAGTTCGCCGAAGGACTTGCGATAGCGGTCGGTCCCCTGAACGTACTGGTTCGGGTTCACCAGGTCGCCGTTGTTGTCGTAGAAATAGGCACCGTAACCGTAGAGCGCGTCATAGAAATAGGCATAGTCGGAATAGTCCGAATCTGCCGTGGTCTTGCGCCGCAGGTGGCCGCCGGTGGCGACCAGATCCCAGCTGCCGATCTTCCCTTCGATGGTCAGCGCGGCCTGGATCCATTTGTCCTCGCTGCCTTCGGGGTTGTACTGCACCGTCTGGTACTTGGTGTTGACTGCGGTGCTGCGTTCCTGGGCGAAGCTGCCATCGGCCTTCTGCACCTGGCCCATCACCGTCGGGCGCACGGTCCAGCTGTCGTTGAGGTCGATCCCCAGCGCCAGACGCGCGCCGTAGGTATCGACTTCGTTGTAGTCTTCCTCGACCAGCGCGGCGTTGTTCTGGGTGATGCCCGAAGTCGGATAGGTCCGGCTGCCGGCGATATTGTCGATATAGCCGCCATCGTGGCGGTACCAGCCGACCAGGCGCATCGCGGCGCCTTCGCCCAGCGGCAGGTTGACGAACCCTTCGCCGGTGTAGCCCAGGTCGCCGCTCTTGACGCTGTTCATTTCCAGATCGACCGCGCCGTAGGTCTCGCCGGGATCGGGCTGGTTGGTGACCAGCTTGATCGTGCCCGCCATCGAACTGGCGCCGTAGAGCGTGCCCTGCGGCCCGGCCAGCGCCTCGACCCGGGCAAGGTCATAGGCATGGATATCGAGCGCGCCCTGGATCGTGGTGATCGGCATTTCGTCGAGATAGGTCCCGACGGTGGGCAGCGAGGTCGAGTGGTTGGCGTTCTCGCCCGAAGCAACGCCGCGGAAATAGACCTGGGCAAAGCCCGGAGCACCCTGCTGGATGGTGACCGAGGGCAGGAACTTCACTGCATCGGACAGCTCGTTGACCTGCAACTGGTCAAGCGCTTCCGTTCCGAACGCCTGGATTGCAATCGGCACGTCCTGCAGATCCTGCGCGCGCTTCTGCGCGGTCACGATGATGACGTTGCTGTCTTCGTCTGCACCGGCATCCTGCGCCAGGGCAGGCGATACGCCTGCCATTGCGGTTCCGGCCAGCAGCACGACTGCCAGCTTGCGATGTGTATTAGCCACGGGTGATTTCACCGTTTCCCTCCTGGAATGCGTCCCCGTCGCGAGAGCGCCACAAGCCGGCGAAAATGGCAAGGGCGTTGCGCCGCACAATCCCCCGCGCCGCGCTGTCTATAGCTTTTCGGCAACAGTATCTTGCGGGCGGCGGGCATAGGTTTCCGGCAGGTCGCCCAGGGCATCAAGCAGCGGGCCGAGCCAGGCCTGGTACGGTTCCCACTGGCCCACCCCGTCGCGGTTGATCGGGCGGCGCACCTGTTCGCTCGACGCGGTGCGCACGGCGCGGGTGTTGCGGTGGAATTCGAGGCAATCGGGCTCGAACGGCACGCCGAGGTAATCGAGCATCCGCCGCACCTGACCTTCGGGATCGTCGAGCAGTTCCTCGTGGACTACCCGCAGCACCCGGCCGGGCATGGCAGCATCGTAATGGTCCATCGCCCGCACGTAGTCGGCGTAATAGCGCCCGATGTGGTCGAGGCTGTAGGAGAAGCCCTGCCCGCGCGCGAAGTGCTGCTTGAAGTTGGAAAAACAGCAATCAAGCGGGTGGCGGCGCGCGTCGATGATCTTCGCCTTGGGCAGGATCGCGGCAATGAAACCGGCGTAAGCCCAGTTGTTGGGCAGCTTGTCGATGTAGAACGGCTTGTCCGTCTTGCGCTGCACCCGGGTGCGTTCGAGGAACTCCTCGCCGAGTTCCGCCAGCCGGCCCGGCTCCATGTTGCGCAAGGCATCGGGCCAGTGCCGCCACTTCGCCCCTGCCCGGTCGGCCTCGCGCATGGCCATGGCGGGAATGTCGGGCAGTTCCATCGTGCCTTCGATCTGCGAATGGCTGGCGAGGATCTGCTCGATCAGGGTCGAGCCTGCGCGCGGCAGGCCGAGGATGAACACCGGGTCGGGCGCCGGGCAACCGTGGCCCGCAAGCCCGGCGACAAATTCCGGGGTAAACCCGGCAATCGTGGCATCGACCAGCGTGGTGGTCTCGCCCGGATTATAGGCCAGTTCCTCGCTGCGCAGGGCATTGCCGCGTTCGTAATGGTGGAACGAGGCTTGCGCCTCACGCCGTTCCTCGTAGGCCTTGCCGAGCGCGAAGTGCAGGTGGAACCGGTCCTCCAGGCTGAGCGCGTCGTCCTCCAGCGCCTGTTCCATGGCGGCAACATCGGCATCGTCGAACCGCACGGTCTTGAGGTTGGCAAGGCTCCACCACACCTCGCCCAGCCCCGGCTGGATCGCCAGCGCGCGGCGGTAGGAGGCGACCGATTCTTCCTGCTGCCCCACAGTCTTGAGGATGTGCGCCCGGCTCATCCACAGCTTGGCATGTTCGGGGAAGCTCTCCAGAAGTTCGGCGTAGATGGCCAGCGCTTCGTGATAGTCGCCGGTATGGCTGAGCGCGGCCGCCTTGAGGTTCTGGTTGGCCGGATTGGCCGGATCAGCCGCCAGCACTTCGTCCAGCACTTCGGCCGCTTCGGCAAAGCGCTTCTGCTTGTAAAGCACAGTCGCCAGATTGCCGCGCGCGGCGGTAAAACCGGGGGCCAGCTCGAGCGCGCGGCGCAGCAGGTTCTCGGCATCGGGAAAGCGCCCGATCCGCCCCGCGAGCTCGGCCATCATCCGGATTGCGGCCACGTCGAGCGGCTGCTGGCTGAGGCGCGCCCGCAAGCCCTGCTCGGCTGCGGGAAGATCGTTTTCAAGCAGGGCCTGGGCAATCGCGACCATCTGCGGATCGAAGGCGGTCGCGCGGATCGCGGCCATCTCCGCTTCGGCAGCCTGCTCGTCGAGCCCGAGACGACGCAGGGCATGGCCGAGCCGCCGCTGCGCCACGGCATTGCGCGGGTCCTGCCGCACTGCGGCGCGCAGGCGCTCGACCTGTTCGAGGTCGGTTGCTGCGCTCACTTGCGCTCGAGCGGGATCACCGCGACCGTCAGGCGCGAGATGCACACCAGCCGCTCCTCCTCGTCGCGGATGCGGATCGTCCAGACCTGCGTCGTGCGGCCGAGCGATTCCGGGGTGGCGGTGGCGAAAACCCAGCCCGAATAGGCCGGGCGGATGTGGTTCGCGTTGATCTCCATCCCCACCGCCACGGACACGGTCCGGTCGACGCAATAACTCGCCGCGACCGAGCCGACCGTTTCCGCGAGCGCGACAGAGGCCCCGCCGTGCAACCGCCCGAAGGGCTGGTGCGTGCGCGCGTCGACCGGCATCCGCGCGGTGATCCAGTCATCACCGCAATCGACGAACTCGATCCCGAGCAGGCCGGGCATGGCGTTCTCGCCGAGCAGGGTCATGGGTTCCAGAGGCGGTTGTTCGCCGCCCCACCAGATAGTCGTTCCCGTCATCTCCGGCCTGATGGACCGGGAACCGCCGGTCTGTCTAGACCCGCAGCAACGCCGCCCCCGTCAGCGCGAGCCCGAGCACCAGCGTCACCATGACCCAGCCGCGCATCATGTGGGCAAGGTTGCGCAGCCAGAAATGGAAGTAGAGATCGGAAAAGGCGATCACCGCCAGCGCTTCGAACACCATGACTGCGCCCACGGTCTTCATCACGCAGGTCAGCAGGTCCGCCGGGATCCACGGATTGGCGAGGTAGATCGCGATTCCTAGAGCGAGCTCCAGCAAGCCGCTGATCAGCTGCAAGGCCGGGGAGCGCTCGATCTCCTCCACCATGCTTTTCCACAGGCCCGGCTTGCGCAGCGCGCCAAGCGCTGCAGCGACCGAAAACAACCCGAGAAACAGTGCGGACCAGGTGGTCGCGTCAATCATGTCCGGCATGGCCAGCATCCCCTCCCCCATGTGCTATTCTGCCGCCTCCAGCGCCGGTTCTGCCGCGCTGAACACACCTGCGGTATAGACGAACTCCGCCCCGCTCAGGTCGATGTGCGGGATCTCGTCCTTCTCGCGCCAGTAATCCTGGTTGTGGCGCCATTCGGGCTTGTCTCCACGCCGGGGCAACTTGTTGAGGCCGCGCATCAGGTAGCCGGGATTGAAATTGTCCGCTTCGATCCACGGGTGCAGTTCCATCCCCGCATCCTCGGCACGCAAGGCAACCTCGACCCGCGCCGCTCCCCGATCATGCATCCGGTTCAGCAGTCCGCACACGAAATCGCCCATCATGTCGACCCGCAGGGTCCAGCTGGCGCGGAAATAGCCCATGACCCAGGCCATGTTGGGCACACCGGTGAACATCATCCCGCGATAGGTCACGGTGTCATGCCAGTCGATCCGCGCGCCATCGACGAAGAACGGGATATTGCCCATGACCGACAGGTGAAAACCGGTCGCGGCAACGATCAGGTCCGCCTCGAGCTGCTCGCCCGAAGCGGTCAGCACGCCGGTTTCGGTAAACTGCTCGATGGTGTCGGTTACCACGGTTACCTTGCCTGCCACTGCCGCGCGGAACACGTCGCCTTCCGGGCAGAAGGCAAGGCGTTGCTGCCACGGGCGGTATTTCGGGGTGAAATGCGGTTCGAACGCGAAGTCGGGTGTGCCGGTGAATGCGCGGACCAGTTCCCGCAGCTCCTCCACCACCACATCGGGCTCCTCCAGGCAGCGACGCTGGATCACGTCCTGATCGTGCATGATCTGCGCGCGGACCACCCGGTGGACGGTCGGCTCGTCGATCCCGATCTCGCGCAGCCGGTCAGCCAGCTCGTTCCTGTTCTCGCTGCAATAGAAGTAGGTGGGTGAGCGCTGCAGCATGGTCACATGCGCGGCTTTCTCGGCAAAGGCGGGCACCACGGTCGCCGCCGTTGCGCCTGATCCGATCACCAGCACCCGCTTGCCGGTGTAGTCGTAATCCGGATCCCACAGCTGGGCGTGGACAAAGTCGCCCTTGTAATCGCCCAGCCCGCGCCCGAGCCAGTCCGGCGGGATGTACGGCGTCTTGTGGTCATAGTAGCCCTGGCACATCCACAGGAAGCGGCAGGCGAAAGTCCGCTGCGCCCGGTCTGCCAGCCGCTCCGCCTCGACCGTCCACAGGTTGGTCTCGCGGCTGAATGAACAGCGGGTGATGCGATGGCCATAGCGGATATGGGCGTCGATCCCGTTCTCCCCGATCACTTCGCCCATGTACTTGAGGATTTCATCGGCACTGGCGATCGGCGCGCCGACCCACGGCTTGAACCGGTAGCCGAAGGTGTAGAGATCGGAATCGGAGCGAACCCCGGGATACTTGTGCGTTTCCCAGGTGCCGCCGAAGGTGTCCTTCATCTCGAGAATGGCGTAGCTCGCCCACGGACATTGCTCCTGCAGGTGATAGGCCGAGCCTATCCCGGATATCCCGGCCCCCACGATCAACACATCGACGTGGCACACCTCGTGGTCTGCCGTTACCTCTCCCACAGCGTTCATTGCCGCACTCCTCTTGCGAAGGTGAGCCAATCCCACCTTCGCGCAAAGAGGACATTGATCGAGGTCAAATTGGCGGAGCAGGCCTGCTTGACGGGTCAGTATCCTGTGGCACCACGATCCGCAGCCGAGTACCCGGCAGGATGAAGTCGGGATCATCAATCCGGTCACGATTGGCCGCGAAAATCTCGGGATGGCGCTTCGCACTGCCGAGATAGTGCCGCGCCAGTTTGGACAGCGTGTCGCCTTGCTGGACAATATGTTCGCTTTTCATCTCCGGCTGGTTGGCAAAGGGCCACTGCCCGATTGCCCCGGCAAGAGCGCGCAAGGCGCCGGGCCGATACAATTGCCCGCCTGGAAGTGTGCCCGAAGCCGCGAACCAGCGCTGGAAAGTTGCCAACGCCAGTTCATCGACGTCGGCCGGTCCCTGTCTGGGCGAATGCGGAAGTCTGCGCAGCCACCCGAATATCCCGTGTTCCCAGATTGTCCGCGCCGCCTGGTTGTGCACAAAATCAAGGCTGTTAGGGGCAATCAGGAAGGTGCGCGCATCATTGTCATTGCGCAATTCCAGACCAGCGCGGCGCGCGCCGTTCAAGACCCACAGCAGCGCCCCGTCTGACAAGCCCCGGTGCGCCCCGCCACCACCGACCGCGCCATGCGTGCCGGGGAACCACTTCTCCTGATAAGGCTGCTCCCAATGGAGGTATGGCGACGGCCGGTCCTTGTTCGCGAGCGCAACCAGCTCTGCCACCCGCTCCCGTCCGAACAGTGTCGCGCGAAAGGTCGGGCGTTCCTCATCCAGGGCTACCGCGTGGCGCGCGGCCTTGATCTTGCTGGTCAGCACAGCGTCGTGGAAGCCGTATTTGGCATTGATCCAGCGCGATCCCGGGACGAAATCCGGTACGCCCAGTGCGCGCACCGTATCCCACACACCTAAGTATCGGATATCAAGGATCGGCGTGCGCTGCGGATCAAAGGTGGGGTCGACCCTGCGGCGAAATTCCGCGTCTTCCTCACTCACGCACACGCCCTTGCAGTTGAGAAAGCGGAAGCGGAGCAGTTGGCCAGATTCCTTGCCGGTCTTCCCCGCCGGTGCCGCCTTGTAGATTTCGACTGCCTTGTCGATCTTGTTGGCGCTTATGACATCGAGAATCCCGGCGTGGCGAATGAACCCGATGAAACTTCGCGCGGTGTAGGCACCGCGCGAAAAACCGAATGCAAAAATCTCGTCGCCAGGCTCGTAATTGAAGATCAGGAAACGATAGGCCTCGCGCAGCTTGCGCACCATGCCCTTGCCGGTCGCGCCTTCGTAAATGCGGCGGCCGAGCCAGGTGTTGGCGCCGATTCCTTCGTCATAATAGACGATCTGCGGTGTGCCGTCGCGCGCCACGGGTCTGACCATCTGCGCGATCGAGGCGACATTGGTCGGCACGTCAGCGGACAGCCTGTTCCAAGTGCCATCGAAACAGAACACGAGTCGCTTGGCCATGCTGCACTCCTTTCGGACAATGCAGCATGGCCCAGTCAGCGCTCATTGGCGAGTTACATCAGTGTAACTCGCGAAATGATTACTTTGATGCCGCAATCCAGCGGTCGATCTTGGCTTCCAGCACCGGCAGCGGCAGTGCCCCGGTGTTGAGCACCTGGTTGTGGAATTCGCGCAGGTCGAATTTCTTGCCCAGCGCGGCTTCCGCCTTCTTGCGCAGTTCCTGGATCTTGAGCGCGCCGACCTTGTAGGCGAGCGCCTGGCTGGGGATGGCGATGTAGCGTTCGACTTCGGCCAC
>JAHDXX010000137.1:6761-8608 GCA_023384025.1 Sphingomonadaceae bacterium | reverse complement strand
CTGATCGGTCTTGCCCTGATAATTGTCGCAGTCTTCATGATCTGCGCGCTGCTTTTCCGCCTCTCGATCTACGCCCTGCCTTTGTTTGTTGCCTTTCTCGCAGGGTCCGCGACTTACCGTAGCGATAGCGGCATCGTTGCCGCGTTTGCAGCCGCCGCCATTGCCGCGATCGTCCTGCTCACCGCCGCCCAGCTGGCTCTGGCCTTCGCCAGGTCCGAGCTAACGCGGGCTGCAATCGGCATTGCATTTGCGGCTCCCGCAGCCGTCGCAGGCTATCACGCCGTCCACGGCATTGCGGTTGCGACCATGCCGCAGAGCGCATGGCAGCTTGTCGTTTCGCTGATCGGTGCGATCGTGATCGCCAGTGCGTCCTGGACGCAATGGAGCCGTGCCTGCCAATAACTTCGGCGTGCCGCGAAGCCCCGCCCGGCAGATGCCTAGCGGGGCTGGCATGGTCAGATTGGCCGTGACGGGGAAGGCGCAGGGATCAGAATAGATTCGGCCTCGTCGGTTTGGGTCGAGGCTATTCGGGCGGGTGCTGGGTCGAGCCTAGGAGACGTGGTGCGGCCTGTCGGGGGCAGGCCAGTGAAGGGCCGAATTCGGGATTACCAAAGCACGGGCGAATGCTTTCCCTAATCGGTCTGGCCGTGGGCTGCGGAAACGATCAGCAATCACGCGACACGCAAGATCACCCTCTCCGCTGCTCGGTCTGGCGAGTCCGGGAAGGGGCATGTCATCCTGCTCAAGTGCGACCCGAGCCAAATGCCGCCTCTTCAATGGCTTTGGTTGGCAGGGGATGGCTTCGCCGCTTGATCCCTTGCTGCAACGCCGTCTCAGCCAACTTTCTTCCCCTGCGTGTGCCACGCATTCCTCGCGAGGCAAGAAAGCCGTCTGGCCGTCGTCCTCCACTGCGTTCCGGCCGTCCCGGTGCAGCGGGCTCAAGCCCCTGCCTTGAACCAGCCATCGAGGCCGCGATGGGCGCGGGTTCGACCAACTTGAAGGAAACCATCATGGCCAACATCGGAACTTTCACCAAGACCGGCAACGAATACAAGGGCGAGATCGTCACCATGTCGGTGCAGCAGAAGAACGTCCGCATCGTCCCCGAAGCCAGCGACAACGAGAACGCACCGTCGCACCGGGTCTTCGTCGGCCGCGCGGAAATCGGCGCCGCCTGGACCAAGACCTCGACCGAGGGCCGCGAATACCTCTCGGTCAAGCTCGACGATCCCAGCTTCACCGCCCCGATCTTCGCCAACCTATTCGACGACGAAGACGGCAAGAGCTACAATCTGATCTGGTCGCGCGCTCGCCGCAACAACGGCGACTGACCGCCAGGCCAGCCCCGCCCGGCACCTGCCGGGCGGGGCTTCGGCCTGTTCAGGCCTCGCTGCTGGCGGGCGGATCGGCGAGGAGGTCCGCAGGCTTCACCTGCAGCGCCTGCGCGGTTTCGTGGAGAGTGAGAAGCGTCGCGTTCTGCTCACCGCGCTCGATCAGGCTGACATAGGCACGATCGACACCCATGCGTTCGGCCACCGCTTCCTGGCTGAGCCCGGCTGCAGCGCGGTAATGACGCACGTTGGCGCCGAACAGCTTACGGATATCCATCCGTAGCTTAGAAACCGTTCGCGTATCTCCGTGCTACGTATTATAATACGCGGGCGGAGCGTCGGGCCCTCATTCTGATCATGGCCAAGGACTACTTTGCTTATGCCTCAAATTGAATGTCGCCCTACCGCGAATGGCACAGGCCAAGTTTTCACCAATCTGGTGCGGCTTCGTGCTAAACGCGTGTCCACGAACAACGAGTCGAGGCAAAGGCTCGTCCCATGACGACACCACAGTTC
>JAHDXX010000137.1:0-6751 GCA_023384025.1 Sphingomonadaceae bacterium | reverse complement strand
CGCGCCATCCGATGATCACATCACGGAGTATGACGAGCGCCATTTTGTGACGTATTTACGGATACTTGACGCTGATGCCGAGGGCGCCGACTGGCGCGAAGTCGCCCAGATCGTATTCGGCCTGGATGCTCGCGTCGAAGAAGAACGCGCGCGTGCTGTGCATGACAGCCATCTCGAGCGAGCGCGCTGGATGACGACGCATGGCTATCGCCACCTGCTTGATAAATCACGAGAAGGTTGATTTCAGATCTTAGTATTGAGGGTTTCACCCTAGTAATAGTCCCCGATGACCTTCGAAGCGCCGGACAGAGTTGCGCAAACTTGGTTACTTCCGACTTATCTATACCGATCAGACAGTTGACGCTTGGCCTTTCCGCCTGCGCCATTCGGGGGTTGCCATGTCCGGTGGTTCGTCTTGGCGGTCACCATCGACCGCAGATCAATATTGCGATCACGACTACGCGGATTTCGCGCAGGAATTCCTGAATCGCAATCGCGACTACCGGCAGGACCATGCCGACACCCAAGCTCGCATCGCCGAGCATCCTTCGAAGCAAAGAGAAGAACAGGAGGGCCTGGCCGGGCGGTGGGGCCTGTGCTTTCCCCACCGATCCACGCGCCAACGTCCGCAAATCACCTGCGCTCTGGTCACCCGAGATTGCGCCCGATGTCGTGACCCTCGACGCTTCGGATTGGGCTGGTGCGATCCCGCTTCCACCGGGCTCTGACCCGCTGGCCCAATTTGCCAGTGACACTGAACGCCATACCGTCGTCGCCATCGCATCAGCGCGCCTGCGCCTGTGCGTGCACAAGGTGCCGGGCCTGACCGTTCCGACCCTCAGAATCCCTTGTGACCCCAGCTGCGCCTTGCGGCTTGCCGCCGCTGCCCGCTTCCAGCGGGTGACGCAGGGCAAGCGCAGCGCGATTGACCGCTCGGCTGTGCCAACCGCCTACCAGCGCACCCGGTGGGTCCAGTTCCTCAAATTGCATGACGCGCTGGAGGCCGGGGCCTCTTCGCGCGACCTCGCCTTCGGCATCGTCTTTCCCAATCACCGCCCGCTCAAAGGCGCTGAATGGAAAGGCTCCGGAGAACGTCGCCATGTCCTGCGCCTGACGGCCGCGGCCCGCCGTCTCGTCGCCAGCGGATATCGATCACTTCTCCACCACCGCTGACGCGACCCATGGGGTGACATTGGCGCCCTTACTCACTCTGTCACTCCCTCAAGGCACCGCCGCCACGCCAAAGCTCGCGAACTCAAGCGACAGCCCGCTGTCGCATCCCATCTTCGCCGGAGCCTTGCCATGGAAGCCAGACCCACGCCTGTAACCGCCCGTTTCCTGCGGACGCCCGATGCCGCTGTCCATCTCGGCCTCTCGGCCCGCACCCTCGAAAAGCACCGCTGCTTTGGCACCGGTCCGGTCTATCGCAAGCTCGGTGGGCGGATCGTCTATGCGCTCGCTGATCTCGACGCCTGGGCCGAACAGGGCCTGCGCCGCTCGACCAGCGATCCGGGCAAGGGCGTAGTTCACCCCGCCAAGCGGCTCGACGGCTACACCCCGCCGGTGCGGCGCTGAGGGACGATCCATGCCCCGCATGTCCGCCCTTTCTGCCAGCCCGGCCCAGCTCGACCTTTTCGTCAGCGCTGGGGGCGATATCGCCACCCGCGATGCGCAGGATCTGATGGCCTGGCCATTCTTCAGCCTCGCCAAGTCGAAGCGGGTCAAGCCCATAGACTTCCGCATGGGCGAGGTTTCGATCCTGGTCGAGGCCACCGCCGAACACGGCATGGCGACCATCTGGGACGCCGATGTGCTGATCTGGGTTGCCAGCCAGATCGTCGAAGCGCGCGACATGGGGCGACCGACCTCGCGGCTGATCGCCGCTACCCCGCATGAGATACTCGCCTTCACCCGGCGCGGCACCGGCAAGGCAAGTTACGAGCGGCTGAAGGCCGGGCTCGACCGGCTGCAATCGACCACGATCGCGACCTCGATCCGCCAGCGCGATGCACGGCGGCGGCATCGCTTCTCCTGGATCAACGAATGGAAGGAGCGTTTGGACGGTTCGGGTCGCGCGCTCGGGATCGAGATGATCATTCCCGACTGGTTCTACGAAGGCGTGATCGACCAGGCGCTCGTGCTGACCATCGACCCTGATTATTTCGCACTGACCGGCGGCCTCGAACGCTGGCTCTACCGGCTCGTGCGCAAGCACGGCGGCAAACAGAAGAATGGCTGGAGCTTCGATTTCCAGCACCTCCACCTGAAGTCCGGCGCTCTGTCACCGCTCAAGCGCTTTGCATTCGATCTACGCGACATCGTGCAGCGTCAGGCGCTCCCCGGTTACCGGCTCACCATCGAACACGCACTCGGCCGCGAGCGGCTGATGTTCGCCGCGCTGTCCGCCGATCCCTTCGACGTTGCCATGCGGCGTGTCGGTCTGCGTCCTGTGGATATGTCGTCATGACGTTCGGACTATCAGGAACCGCCGGACTCGGACGATCAGGAACCGAAAGTTCGGACTATCGGGAACCGAAACGGCCCCTAAGCCCGCAGATTCCCTCGCGCTCCGGCTCCCTTAACTATGCTAACAAAGAATCCTTCGGATTCTTGCTAACGTCAGAACGCCTGTGGACGGATGACGTAGCACCGCCGCGCAGGCCAGCCGAGACGAGGGTGGATGATGGCGCGCCGCTGACCCATGTGACGCTGGTCTGGCGCGAAGGCGAGCGCGAGGACTGGCTCAAGTTCGGCAAGCCGGTGGCAGAGCGGGTCATCGACCGCAGACAACGCGTCGAAAGCTACGCGGCAGGCCAGGTGTTCGCCCTGGTGCGCTGGGCCTCCAACGAATATGGCACGATCCGCTCGACGCTCGACGTCGTCCGCGCTGTCGCGGTGGGCGAGTCTTGCACTCCGATTGCGCAGGTCGATCCTGGCGGCGACCTCCTCCTGTCGGTCAGGGGCTGGTCCAAGGTCGCGCAGGTCTTCCGCCTTATTGATGCGATCGAAGCCTCAGGCATCGACCCCTGCGAGGTCGCGCCCGATCACTGGCGGCACGTCCACAACCGCATGGCGGGGCGCGAACGCCCGCGCAGCTATTCTCCTGCGCGCCATCGCGCATGGCTTCAGCGCAAGGCGCTCTTGCCATGATCCGGCGTCGCTTCGTCTTCGCTGGCGTCGTTGCTGCCGCCACCCTCGCGACGCTGACCTTGCCGGTCTCGCGTTACGCGGTGTGGAACGCCACCGCCTCCGTGCCCACAGGGCTCTACCTCATCCGGGGCAAGGCGAGCCTGCATGTTGGCGAGCGGATCGCGGTCGAGCCGCCGCCTGCGATGCGCCGCCTGCTCGCGGAGCGGAACTATCTGCCGCGCGGTGTTCCGCTGCTGAAGCGCGTCGCTGCACTGCGCGGCCAGCGCGTCTGCCGCTTCGCCCATGGCGTGACCATCGACGGTGAATATGTCGGCGCGGCGCGTGCTCGCGACAGCCTCGGACGACCGCTTCCCGTCTGGGCAGGCTGCATTACGCTGCGCTCTGGCGAGCTGTTCGTGATGAGCCCAGCAGCTCCCGACAGCTTCGATGGCCGCTATTTCGGTGTGCTGCGCATGAGCGATGTCATCGGCCGGGCCAAGCCTGTCTGGACCGACGAAGCGGGCGATGGCGACCATCAGCTGTTCGCCGATCCCCGCGCCAATGACCCTTTCATTCCCCAAGCAGAAGGAAACTGACCCATGAAGATCGGAACATTTTTTGCCGCCGATGGCGGCTTTGCAGGCCGCCTGCATACGCTGACGCTCGACATCGATCTCACTCTCGTTCCGGCCGATCCGTCGGACAGCGAAAACGCGCCTGATTACCGCGTCGTGGCAGGCGAGGGCGACGAGGCGCGCGAAGTGGGTGCGGCCTGGAAGCATGTCGGCGAGAAGGCAGGCGACTATCTCTCGCTCCAGATCGACGATCCCGCCTTCATTCAGCCGCTGCGCGCCAACCTGTTCCAGGACGATGGCAACGCCCATGTGCTGGTCTGGTCGCGCCCTTCGCGCCGCGAAAAGGCGGACTGAGCGGTGCGCTTCACCGGCTCGCTTGGCATCGCCTGCCTCGCGCTCACCCTGTTCGGTTCTGCACCTGCGCTTCCGCAGGTCGCTGCCGAACGGGTGCAGCCCCGCATCGTCGACATTGCTGCGCACGTCTCCGAAGCCTCGCGGCGCTTCGGCGTTCCCGAGGCGTGGATCTACGCTGTGATGCGCACCGAGAGCGCGGGCCGGATCGGTGCGGTATCTTCAGCGGGTGCGATGGGCCTGATGCAGCTGATGCCCGGAACCTGGGCGCGCCAGCGCGCCCGGTTCGGGCTCGGCAGCGACCCGTTCAACCCGCGTGATAACATCATGGCGGGCACCTCCTACCTGCGCGAAATGTACGATCGCTACGGTGCCTACGGCATGCTCGCGGCCTATAATGCGGGCCCGGGACGCTACGAGGACTGGCGCGACAGGCGGCGACCGCTGCCCGCCGAAACCCGCGCCTATATCGCCAGGATCACGCCGATGTTGCAGACCGGACGCAGTGCAACTGTCTTTGCCAGTGCATCGCCCGTGCAGGCAGTTCGCCGGAGTTGGACACAGGCTGAGCTGTTCGCCGCGCGCCAGGATACACCGGCGGACGCATCCGGCAGCTTCGCCGCCGCCGCGCCGCCCTCATCATTTGCCGCTTCGCCGGTCCATCCCGACGGCCTCTTCGCGCCCGTTTCGGGGAGCATTCCGCAGTGATCGTCCTTCTTGCACTCTGGCGCATCAGGGCGTGGAATGGCGCAGATTTGTGCGGAGGTGCGGGGGCAGGAAGGCGCAGAGAATTAAGATTGCCGCTGTAATTGGGCAAGACTTTGCGGCGTTCGAAACTGTTCTTCCGAATGCTTCGAAGCCGCTGAAACCTTGCAGCCCGGCGGCGTCAGTGATCACGCTCCCGTCATCCAGACGGCAGCGAAGGAGTCGGACGATGGAGTATTTTGCGGGCCTAGATGTGTCGATCGACGAGACCTCGGTGTGCGTCGTGAGCGATGCCGGTGAGGTCGTGCTCGAGACTTCGGTCGCGACCGATCCGGCCGAGATCGGCGACGCGCTGCGCCGCTACGCTGATCGCCTGCGCCGTGTCGGCCACGAGGCGGGATCGCTGTCTCCGTGGTTGCACGGCGAGCTGGCCGCGCTCGGCTTGCCGGTGACCTGCCTCGAAACCCGCCATGTCCGCGCTGCGATGAGCGCCCAGCGCAACAAGACCGACGCCAACGACGCGCTGGGAATCGCACACATCATGCGCACCGGCTGGTTCCGCCAGGCGCATATCAAGTCCGAGGAGTGCTATCGGATGCGCCTGCTGCTGGTTCAGCGGCGCAGCCTGAAGCGCAAGTTCCTCGATCTTGAAAACACGATCCGGCATTCGCTCAAGGTGTTCGGCATCCGCTTGGGCAAGGTCGGGCGCGGCGGCTTCGAGCAGACGGTGCGCGGTGCGGTGGCGGCAGATCCGCTCGTTCGCGACCTGATCGACTGCACGCTGCGTGCGCGCGAGGCGCTGTGGATCGAGTATCTCGCGCTCAACAAGCTGGTCGTCGAGATCGCCATGCGCGACGAAGTGTGCCGCCGGTTGATGGCGATCCCCGGCGTCGGTCCGGTGACGGCGCTGAGCTTCAAGACCGCGATCGACGATCCTCGGCGCTTCCGCCGGTCGCGCGATGTCGCCGCATACTTCGGGCTCACGTCGAAGCGCTGGCAGTCGGGCTCGACGATCGACGTACAGGGCCGGATCAGCAAGGCCGGCGACGCCGAGGTGCGCCGCGCGCTCTACGAAGCGGCCTCCGCGATGCTGACCCGGTTCAAGGGCAGCGACACGATCAAGACCTGGGGGCTGCAGCTCGCCAAGACGAAATGTCACGCCAAGGCGCGCGTCGCGGTGGCTCGCAAGCTGGCCACCGTGATGCACGCGATGTGGACCGACGGGACGTTCTACATCGGCAATCCGGATGCATCCCAGGCGGATGTCGCGGCGTCGTGGGCCGCCAAGGAAAAGCGGCTGAGCTACGCCCGGTCATGAGTTCAACCTGCACGTCACCCGCCCGTAACGGGGTGGCGCCGCGCTGAGGAGGTCCGCGCAAGCGGCAAAGGAATGGTACAGTCCAGGACCACGGGAAGCACGATATCTTGCCTGCGGCCGACCCGTTCGGACCGCGCTCGATTGCCTGTGATGCTGCCCCGTAAATCCGATGGCGACATGTGCCGCGACGGTTCGAACGCTGCCCCAGCGCAGCCCGGACCCGCCGTCGACGAGCACGGAAGACTGCACGGCGTACCTGACCTTCAATGCTTGGGCGTTCTTCGCATGGTGGCGCAGTCTAGGGTGTGTTATACTGCTGTGGAGAGGAAGCGACGATGGGAAATACTTCAAAGAGAAAGAACCCAATTAAGACGGCAAGATAAAAGCAGCGCCGTCGGGAGGGGTGGAGGTCTTTGGAATTGCTCACCTTTCAGCGCCATCGCTCCCGCACTCCTGCTGGCACCTTTGCCGAAAACTGGCGCAATTCTGCCATTTTCAGCGCCATCGCCTGAATTCTGTCTTCGAAACCGGTGAACGACGACGACTTCAATGTCAGGCCGGGACGGGTCAGGGATCGAGGCAGGCGTTCAGCCAAGCCCCGCTCGTTGGTCGCCCAGGTCCGGGCGCTGACGAACAAGGCCGGGCGGATTGGCATCGCCGGGCGCAGTCGGCG
>JAHDXX010000136.1 GCA_023384025.1 Sphingomonadaceae bacterium | reverse complement strand
CCGAATCCATCGAGGTCACCAGCAGTTCGCCCGCACCCAGCTCGGCGAGGCGAATGGCGTGCTCGACCGCGTCGATCCCGGTCGACTTGCGCCCGCCGTGGGTGAACACTTCCCACCCGCGCATGCCCTCGCTCGCCACCCGCGCATCGACGCTGGCAACGACGCACTGGCTGCCGAACTTCTCCGCGATCTCGCTCACCAGTTCAGGGCGGGAAACCGCTGCGGAGTTGACCGCGACCTTGTCCGCGCCTGCCAGCAGCAGCGCGCGCGCATCCTCCACGCTGCGCACCCCGCCGCCGACGGTCAGCGGCATGAAGCACACTTCTGCCGTGCGCCGGACCATGTCGAGCAAGGTGCCGCGCCCTTCGTGGCTGGCGGAAATGTCGAGGAAGCACAGCTCGTCTGCTCCGGCCGCATCGTAAGCCCGCGCAGCCTCCACCGGATCACCGGCATCGACGAGGTCGACGAAATTGACGCCCTTGACCACGCGCCCGTCGGCGACGTCGAGACAGGGGATGACGCGGATGCGGACGGTCATAAATCCTCCCCCAACGGGGGAGGGGGACCATCGAAGATGGTGGAGGGGCACCCGCCGCTGCAATCGGCACGGGTTGCGGATAGGCGCAGATGGTGCCCCTCCACCATGCTTTGCATGGTCCCCCTCCCCGTTTCGGGGAGGAACTCACACGCGCCCCTCATGATCTCTGGGCCATCTGGATCGCCGCCGCGAGGTCGAGCCGCCCCTCGTACAACGCCCGCCCGGTAATCACGCCTTCAATCCCGTCCTTGGCGTGCATCGACAGGACGTAGATGTCGTCGAGTCCCTTGACCCCGCCGCTGGCGATCACCGGGATATCGACCCGGCGGGCGAGCTCTACAGTCGCGTCGATGTTGACGCCCTTGAGCAGGCCATCGCGGCCTATATCGGTGAACAGCAGGCTGGCGACGCCCGCATCTTCGAACCGCCGGGCAAGGTCCACCACCGGCACGTCGGACACCTCGGCCCAGCCTTCGGTCGCGACCATGCCGTCCTTCGCATCGACCGCAACCACGATCCCGCCGGGAAAGTGCTTCGCCATGTCCTTTACGAATTCGGGGTCCTTGAGCGCGGCAGAGCCCATCACCACCCGCGCTACGCCGAGGTCGAACCAGCCCTCGACCGCCTCGCGGGTGCGGATGCCGCCGCCCAGCTGCACGTAACCGGGGAATGCCGCGATGATCGCCTCGACCGCCTCGCGGTTCTCCGCCCGCCCGGCGAATGAACCGTCAAGATCGACCACGTGCAAGTGCTCGGCCCCGGCCTCGGCAAAGAGCAGCGCCTGCGCCGCCGGGTTGTCGCCGTAAACGGTCGCGCGGGCCATGTCGCCTTCGGCGAGGCGCACGACCTGCCCGGCCTTGAGGTCGATGGCGGGGAAGACGATCATAGTCCTCCCCCCACGGGGGAGGGGGACCGCGCCGCGAAGCGGCGGGGTGGAGGGGCACCCGCCGTTTTTCCGAACATGCTAGGGTGCCCCTCCACCATCCTGCGGATGGTCCCCCTCCCCGTTCCGGGGAGGAACTTCACGGCCGCCATTCGAGAAACCTTTCCAGCAAGGCCAGGCCAAAGCCCTGGCTCTTCTCCGGGTGGAACTGCACCCCGAGGTAGTTGTCGCGCCCGACCGCTGCGACCAGCCCGCCGCCGTGGTCGGTCATCGCCAGAACGTCCTCATGGTAACGCGCCTTGAAGTGATAGGAGTGGAGGAAATAGGCCTCGCCCGCCGAAACCACTTCGTGCCCGCGCGCGTGCGGCATCAGGGCGACATCGTTCCAGCCCATGTGCGGCACCTTCACGCTCGGGTCGGTCGGCTCGATCAGGCGCACGGTGCCATCGACCCAGCCCAGCCCGGCGGTCTCGCCATGCTCCAGCCCGCGCGTCGCCAGCAACTGCATGCCGACGCAGATACCCAGGAACGGCGCACCGCCCACGAACACCCGTTCGTGCATGGCTTCGATCACACCTTCTGCCGCGTGCAGGCCCTCGGCACAGGCCTTGAAGCTGCCGACGCCCGGCAGGACAATCCGGTCCGCTGCGCGGATCACGTCCGGGTCGGCTGTCAGCGAGACCTGCGCCCCGACCTTGCGCAGCGCGTTCTCGACCGAGTGCAGGTTGCCCGCGCCGTAAGCCACGAGCGGGTTTTTGTCGGCGCTCATGAGCCTCCCCGTCGTGCGACGCCAGATGGGGAGGTGGCAGCCGCGAAGCGGCTGACGGAGGGGGAATGGCGCAACCTGCAGGCGGGGCGATACCCCTCCACCATTCGCTTCGCGAACGGTCCCCCTCCCCGTTTGCACTTTGTGAAAACGGGGAGGATCTGAGGTGCCCTACCCACCGAGCTGCCCCTTGGTGCTGGGGATCGCCCCGCCCTTGCGCGGGTCGAGCTCGACTGCCTGCCGCATTGCGCGGGCGAAGCCCTTGTAGATGCTTTCGCAGATATGGTGGTTGTTGCTGCCGTAGAGCAGCTCGATGTGCAGCGTGAGGCCGCAGGTCTGCGCGACCGAGTGGAACCAGTGCTCGATCAGCTCGGTATCCCATTCGCCCAGCCGCATCTGGGTGAAGCCCGCCCGCCATACGAGGTAGGGCCGCCCGGAAATATCCAACGCGACCCGGCTGAGCGTCTCGTCCATCGGCGAATAGGCCGCACCGTAGCGCCCGATCCCGCCCTTGTCGCCGAGTGCCTGCGCCAGCGCCTGGCCCAGCGCCAGGGCGCTGTCTTCGGTGGTGTGGTGCTGATCGACATGCAGGTCGCCCTCGACCTTCATCGTCACGTCGATCAGCGAATGGCGGCTGAATTGCTCGACCATATGGTCGAGAAAGCCGATCCCCGTGCTGATGCTGTAGACACCCGTCCCGTCGAGATTGACCTCGACGAGGATCTTCGTTTCCGCGGTGTTGCGCTCAATCCGGCCTGTTCGCATGATGGCCGCGCTATAGGCCCAAAGCACGCCTGCGCAAGCATTCTGCGCTTGACCGCGCGCCGCTGCGCCGCCACCTAGCGGCGCATGAGCGACACCGCCCCCGACAGCCTGATCCCCTACGACGAAATCGTGCAGGAGGCACTGCGCGCCGTCGTTGGCCGCGTGCTGGGCGAAGTCGAGCGGACCGGCGGCACCCTGCCGGGCAACCATCATTTCTATATCACCTTCAAGACCGCTGCCCCAGGCGTCCGCATCCCGGCGCACCTCCACGAACGTTTCCCCGACGAGATGACGATCGTTCTGCAGAACAAGTTCTGGGATCTCGCGGTGACCGAGCACGGGTTCGAAGTCGGTCTCAGCTTCAACCAGGTGCCGAGCAAGCTGGAAATCCCGTTTGCCGCGATCACCGCATTCGTCGACCCGGCGGTCGATTTCGGGCTCCAGTTCCAGGCCAGCGTGGCCGACATGGCGCCCGAAGCCCACGACGACGCGGAAAACGACACGCCTGACGGCCCGGTCAGCCCCGGTGACGGCTCCAATGTCGTGACCGTCGATTTCGGGCGCAAGAAGTAGCCCTGCGATGGCGGAAGGCGGCACCGGCAGGAAAGGGCTGCTCGCCAATCCGGCGGTGGCTGCCATGGTGACCGACCTTGCCTTGAAAGCCGGAGCCTACGCCATCCGCCGCGGCACTGACCGGCTGTTCGGCCCGCCCGCGCTTCCTGAGCCGCCGCGCAAGAAGAAAGGCAAGGCCATGCTGATCGCTGCCCCGGTCGCGGCGGTGGTCGGCACTGGCGCGCTGGCCGGTTTTCTCTACCGCCGCAGCGAGGCGCGCCGAAAACGTCTCCGCAAGAATTAATCCAGCACCAGCAGCGACATCCGCCGGTTGCGCGGGTCAGCCGGGTTATCCGGTACGAGCGGTTCACGCTCGGCCACGCCTTCGATTCGCTCGAACCGGCTTTCCGCAATCCCGTGCCGACGCAGTTCCTGCCGGGTCGCCTCGGCTCGCCCTGCCGACAGCGACCAGTTGCTCGCGCCCGCTCCGGCTCGCCACGGCAGGGCATCGGTATGGCCCCGCACGACCAGCTGGGCCGGGTCGTCCACCAGCGTTTCCGCCACCACCCGCACCAGCTCCCGTGCTTCGGGCACCAGCACCGTGGTGCCAAGCGCGAACATGGAAAAGTCGGCATCGTCCATCAGGTCGATCCGCACCCCGCGCCGGGTGCTGACCACGCGCACCTGCCGCACCAGACGGCGCAAGTCAGACCGGGCGCGCAGGCTCTGCTCGATCCGTGCCTGCAAGGCGGCGCGGCGCGCTTCGGCTTCCTCCGCGCTGGCTGAACCGTCCTTCTCCGGCCCGCCGCGTGCGCTGCGCGGGATGGTGATCGCCTGGTTGCCGGTCTGGCCCTGCCGGTTGGGATAGTTGTCGACATCGGTGATCGACGATCCGCCGAGCATGCCGTCTGACCCGGCACTGTTCTCGCGCATCTTGACCAGGGTCGGGGTAAAATAGTCGGCCAGCCCCTTGCGCTGGTCCTCGGTGGTGGCGCCGAGCAGCCACAGCAGCAGGAAGAACGCCATCATTGCAGTGACAAAGTCGGCATAGGCAACCTTCCACGCCCCGCCATGGTGCCCGCCGGCAACGATCGTGACCTTGCGCACGATCACCGGCGCAGGCCCGGCGGCATGGGGAATGTCGGCCGACGAGGGCGGAAC
The DNA here is from genome assembly GCA_023384025.1 of Sphingomonadaceae bacterium. Taxonomy (GTDB): domain Bacteria; phylum Pseudomonadota; class Alphaproteobacteria; order Sphingomonadales; family Sphingomonadaceae; genus 34-65-8. The sequence goes on along the minus strand of JAHDXX010000136.1, from coordinate 4,033 downwards.
CGCGTCGCCGGTATCGATCATCGTCTCCAGCGTCACCTCACCGCCCCCGCATCATGTCGAGCAGGTCGGTCAGGCGCGGGCGATGGGCAGGCGGGAGGCCGGAACGGGCCGCTTCCAGCACCAGCGGCTGCGGATAGCCGTGGAGCGAAGCAATGATCACCTGCTTGATCGAATGGTAGATCTGCTGGTCGTGCGCGTTAACCTGCTTCAGCCGCCCGGCCATCGGCCCGACAAAGCCGTAGGCCAGCAGCACGCCCAGGAACGTGCCGACCAGCGCCGAGCCGATCATGCCCCCCAGCACTGACGGCGGCTCGTCGATCGAGCCCATGGTCTTGATCACCCCCAGCACCGCCGCAACAATCCCGAGCGCGGGCAGCCCGTCTGACAGCGACTGAAGCGCGTGGGCAGGCTCGTCCATCTCGTGCAGTTCGCTCTTGATGGCATTGTCCATCACATCCTCGATCGCATGGGTTTCCAGCGTGCCGCTGGACACGACCAGCAGGGTCAAGGCATCGCAGATCAGGTTGCACACCGGCGGATCGTTTTGCAGGCGCGGGTATTCGGAGAAGATCGCCGAGTTCTGCGGCTCGGTCACATGGCTTTCCAGCGCCACCGCGCCTTCGCTGCGCAGCAGCTTCATCAGGCGGCTGCACAGGGCAATTGCATCGATATGATCCTGGTCGGTGAAGCGCGGGCCCTTGAACACTTTCTTGATCGCCCCGCCGAGCAGCTTCAGCTCGTGCATCGAGTTGCCGATCACGGTTGCGCCCAGCGCCGCACCACCGATGATCAGCATTTCGAACGGCAGTGCCTTGAGCACCGGCCCGAGCGAGCCTCCGGCGATGACGAACCCGCCGAACACCATGACCAGAAGAATAACGATACCGATTGCGGCAAACATGATGTGTCCTCGAACTTGGTGCTAGATGCGGTCGAACAGGCTGAGCGAAGCGAGGCGGGCATAGCTTGCCTGGCTCGCTTCCAGCGCGGTCATGACCTGTTGCAGGCGGGAAATGGTGGCGGCGAGATCGGCCCCTCCCGCATCGGCGGCTTCGACCGCGCGGGATTCGCCCATCTGGCTGGCGATGGTCTCGACAGTGTCGACCCAGGCAAGGCGCGTGCCGACCACGGCCTGCCCCCGGCCCAGCGTCTCGATCGCGGCATCCAAGCCGACGAGGCTGTCGCGGGCCGCCATGGCCGGGTCACCGGCTCCGCCGCGCAGCCCCTGCTCCAGCGCGCCGAGCACGGCAAATGCGTCGCTGGGCCCACCAGCGTGGTCAAACGACAGGATCGCCGGCCCCGCCAGTCCGCGCTGCACCGCGATGCCGGGGCCGACTTCGAGCTCGCCCGCATCGGTGGTCCCGACGTACGTCACTGTGCCGTCGGCGGCTTCGACGTATGCCGGCCCGCTACCCTGCCCCGCGAACAGCGGTTCACCGTTTGCGCTGGTAGAATTGGCGAGCGAAAGCATGGTCTCGCGCAGCGCCGCGACCTCGGTTGCGATTGCCGCCCGCCCTTCAGCAGAGGTTGCCCCATTCGCAGCGAGGACAGCCAGCTCGCGCGCGCGCACCAGCGTGCTTGCCATCTGGTCCATCCGGTCAGACGCCGCGCCAAGCTCTTCCCGGGCGCGCAGGGCATTGCCTGCCTCGACCCCGGCGATCCTGTCGGCGCGGGCGAGCGCACGCAGCCGGGCAGCGGCGACGGGATCATCCGACGCCCGTTCCAGCCGCTCGCCGGTCGCAACCTGGCGTTGCAGCGCCTCGGCTTCGCCGCGCAAGGCAGCCTGATAAGCCTGGGCCGAACGATGAAACCCGAGGGTCGACGTGGATACGGCGAGCGCCATCAGCGGATCCCCAGGATCGTGTCGAAGATCTCGGCCGCAGCCTGGATGACCCGGCCGGACGCCTGAAAGGCCTGCTGGAAGCGGAGCAGATCTGCCGCTTCGGCATCGAGATCGACCGCGGTTTCCGCGCGCAGCGCTCTGGCCGCGCTTTCAGCAACGGTGGCCAGCACGTCGCGGGTCACACCGCGCCCGGCAACCGCTTGCGACAGGCCGGTAAGCAGGGCATCGGCCTGCGCGGTCGGCCCACCCGGTCCGGCAAGCGCGGCGCGCAGGGCATCGAGATTGGCGGTCGACCGGCTTTGCGGCCCTGACCCGGCAGGAGCAGTGGCAAGACCGTCACCGTCCGGCAGGACGACCGCCAGATCGCGCGCACCCGTACCGGCGAAGAATGGCAAGCCGCTTGTCCCGGCGGGGGTAACACCCGCGCTCTGCGCCGTATTGACTGAAGTGAGCAGATTGAGCGCCATCGCATCGAGCCCGGCGCGTGCATCGCGCTGGGCGGCAAGGGCCTGCCCTGCCCCGGCAAGCGAGCCTCCGGTAAGGGCGACCGGCGATCCGCCGAGCGAGAACCCGATAGTGCCGTCTGCCTGTTCCACACTCGCCAGCGCCGTGGCCGCGGTCCCGCTGACGAGATAAGGCCCGGTGCCGTCACCCAGCCGCACGTCGACCATGCCGCGCTGGCCATATTCGACAGTGATGCCGGTCGCCTGTGCCATCCGCGCGAGCAGGGCATCGCGCCGGTCCAGCAAAGCTGCCTGCCCCGAAGTGCCATCGCGGGAACGCAGCAATGCATCGTTGAGACGCGCCAGTTCGCCGGCATCGGTGTTGAGCGCGGCAACTCCGGCGCTGGCTTCGAAGCGCCCACGCTCCATCGCTCCGGCAAGGCCGCTGTCGCCGAGCCGCACGCTGTCGGCGAGCACCCGCCCCCGCTCCACCACCGCCGCACGGAGCGAGGGGCTGAGCGGATCGCTGCGCAAGGCACCAAGGGCTGCTTCGAATTCGACCAGTGCAGGGTAGATGCCCGCCTGCTCGACCGATTGCTCCGCTTCGCGCAGGCCCGCCAGTTCGGTGGTCGCGCGGGCAAGATCGCTGCCCGACTGGCGCGCCTGCGCATAAAGCAGCACCGAATCCGCCCGCGCAACGCGGTCGATCCGCACCCCGCTGCCGGAGGTGAAGCCCTGTGTGTAGGCAACTGAGCCGGTCGGAGTCAGGTCCGCCAGCGAAAGGCTGCGCCGGGCGTAGTCGGCGTTCCCGGCATTGGCGATGTTCTGCCCGGTCAGCTCGAGCGCTGCCCGGGCCGCCATCGCACCGCTCTGGCCGATCTGGAGAAGGTTGCCCGACATGGACTAGCCTCCCTCCTGCTGGCGCAGCATCGCGCCAAGCTGGCGCTCGATCTGTGCGGCCAGGCCGAAGCCGCCATTGCGCGAGGCCACATCCGCGACATGCTCGTCGCGCATGGCGGTAAACTGTTCAAGGCCCGGGCCGCTGAATGGCGTCTGGTCCGCAATCGAGCCCGCCCGCGCCGATGCAAGCAAGCGGCGCACGAAGATCGCTTCGAACGCCTGTGCCGCTTCGCGCAGGTCCTTGCGGTCGGTTGCCGCAGGCGCGGTGCCGGAAGAGATGCTGCTGACCGTCACAGGATCACCATCTCGGCTTGCAAGGCGCCAGCCTGCCGCAATGCCTCAAGGATCACCACGAGATCGGATGCTCCCACCCCGAGCAGGTTGAGCGCCGCAACCACGTCGGATAGCGAGGCAGCGCCGGGCATGGCGATGAGGCCGCCGCCCTGCTCTTCGAGCGTAATGGTGCTCGATTCTTCCTGCGCGGTCTCGCCGCGGCTCAAGGGCGCGGGCTGGACCACGGTCGGGTTCTCGTCGATCCGGATGGTGAGCTTGCCATGGCTGATCGCAGCGGGATTGAGCCGCACCGCCTGGTTGATCACGACCGTCCCGGTGCGGCTGTTGACGATCACCCGCGCAGGCTGTTGCGCCGGGGTGACGTCGAGCATCTCGATTTCCGCCATCATCGCGGATCGCACATCGTTACCGAACGGCATGACGATGGCCAGCGACACGGCATCGACCATCCGCGCCGCCCCCGGAAAGCGCGCGTTGATGGCATCGCGGACCCGCTGGGCGGTGAGGAAATCGGCGCTGTGCAGGTTGAAGTTGAGCTGCCCTTCGGAATCAA
>JAHDXX010000135.1 GCA_023384025.1 Sphingomonadaceae bacterium | reverse complement strand
CCGCCGACGAGAAAAACCGAACTCGGCCCGGCGATAATGCCACCGGGGCTGTAGAACCAGACATTGCCGCCCAGTGCGCCACCGACCGTGCTGATCACCGTCCCATTGAACTGGATCGCACGGCTCGGGTCATCCGGTATCACCCGGTTAAGCACGGTGTAGTTGACATCGCCTGTGAAGGCGAGCGCATTGCCGGTCGGCAGAATGTCGATCACTGAGGCACTGGTCGCGGTGTCGACCGGACGCCAGGTAATGACGGCCTCCGCGCTGTTCACCCGCACCGTGTCGAGCGTATCCGTGCGGGTAATCGTGACCGAACCGTCGATCGCGGTCGGATTGGCTTCGAAAGCACGACCGCCAACCGCCACCTGAGCCGATGCCTGTTGCGGTGCGAGCAGCAGCATCGCCGTTGCGGCCAATGCCGATGCGCCGCCCAGCAGCCGGGATCGTCCCGCCCGTCTTCCCGGGGTCCGCATCATCCGCTGGCCGGTCGATTGCTGTTGCATTGCGCTGTCCTTCCTCAGCGCCGCCATGGCGCGAGCTGGATTGTCAGGTTGACCAGGATCCGCGGGTCGCCGCGATTGGCCTGGAACGGTCCGCGCTCAAGCGGAATGGCGCCCGTCACATCGAGATAGGCCTGGCGCCCAAGGGTAGCCCGCACTCCGCCGCCGACCGACGTGATCGTGCGCGGGTCATCGGGCAGGTTCTTCGTGCCGGTCGCCATCAGGTCGAAAAACGCGTAGGGCTGCCATGCGACACCGTCCGGCGTCTTCGGCACGAGCGAGCCATAGGCTACCTCGACTTTGCCCCCAACGCCGCTGTCGCCGATGGTCGCGCCCGGATCATAGCCGCGCCCGACCGTGTAGTTGCCGCCTGAAATCTGTTCGTAGCTGTACAGCGCATCGGGCGACCATTGCGCACGCGGCTGGAACGAGAATGCCAGAAGCGGCGTCGGCCGCACGTCCAGCCGTGCCTGTACCCGCAGGACAAACGCGGTCGGATCGGCGTCCAGCCGCGCCGGCGGAACAAAGCCCGGCGCAAGGCACGCAGCGAAAGCCGGGCCGCAATTCTCGCTCGCCCCGAACACCGACAGGCCCTGTCGAGCCTCGAGCGATGCCGAGAAGCCAACCTTGGGTTCTATGGAGGAATAGCCGCTCGCGCCGCGCAGGCTGCTTGCGTCGATACTGTCGTAAGCCAGCCGGACATACCCGACCCGCAGCCGGTCCCGGCTCAGCGGGATCGCGCCGAAATCGGTATCCTGATCGATCAGCTCCAAACCAACGGTTCCGCTGAGATTGCGGGTCTGGGTGCGAATGAACGGGTGCCGTGCCCAGACGCTCGCCACCAGCGTTTCCGAGCTGAACGGATCAGGCCCGGGAAGGTCGGGCTTGGTCCAGGCGTACGTCACATCCGCGCCCAGTGTCAGGCCTTCGCGGCCGATCCGCAGCTCATGCCCCGCCTGGACAAGGTGCTGCTCGTCCCAGTCCGAGGTGGAGAACAGGCCGAGCGTGGTCCGGTCGCCCATTCCGGTCAGGCCGTTGAAAATCACCCGCCCGAAGCCGCCGATCCGGCCGACACTGCGCGAACCATAGTTCTGCAGGTTAAGGTCAGCGGTGATCGCAGTGCGCTGGACATCGAACACGCCCACCACTTCACCCGGCGTGCCGCCTTCGCCGATAGGCTGGAGCGAGAGCCGCACGTCGAGGCCCGGGATGTCACGCGCCAGCAGCAGGTACCGCTCGGCATCGTTTACATTGAACACCGTCTGGCCGGTCAGCCGATCAATATAGCGCTGCAACAGGCGTGAGGACGGCCCCGCATCCCCCCGGATCTGCACTTGCGCCAGCCGGGCGACGATCACGTCGAACTCGACGCGACCGTCGCTGATTTCCTGCACCGGCACGCGCACCGCAGCGAGATACCCCGCCTGCCGCAGGATGGTCGCAGCCCGGTCGCGGATTTCGCAGATCGCCGCGACAGGAATGTCCTGCCCCATATAGGGCTGACCGGCCGGGTCCAGCAGGCCAGGCTCGAGCCCCTCCAGACCGCGGAACTCCGCGCCTTCGAAGCGGAAGCGCAGTTCGGCGAAGCGGGGGTCGGCCAGCGGACAGGGCGCGCGCTCGATCGCATCGGCCATCGCCACCGCGTCACCGCCGCTGCGCAGTCGCTGGTCGAGCTGTTCGCGGCGCAGCTCCTCGCGCGTGGTCGGCGGCGGGGCGACGACCTGCGCTTGCGCCAGCGGTGCCCAGGCGCAGGCAAGCGTCGCCATAGCCAGAGCAATACGACGGGAACCGCGGTGCATTTTCTGCCTCATTGACCGACCTCCGCGTCACCGGCCTGCGCCGCCACCTGCCTTGCAGGAACATCGTGGAGCAGTGGCCGCGCGGCGTCGCCAATCAGCGAAAATCCGCCCCAGTAATAAGGGTGGGAGGTCAGGGGATCGTCCATCAGCATCCGTCTCGAAGTGCCGAGCGCGTCACCGATCGCGGTATCCCGTCCTTCCCGGAACATCTGCGAAATGAGGCGCTCGGTTGCGCTGAAATCGTCAGGCGCAGGCCAGTGGCTGGCGAGCACCGCCCGGCCACCCGCACCGATGAAGGCACGCACCAGGCCGTCAAGCGCAGTACCGCCACCGCTGCCCACCCCAGCCTCGCGGGTCGCTTCGATACTCGCTTCACCGGCGGTGTCGCAGGCGGAAAGAATGACAATGTCCGCATTCAGCCGCAGGTCAAAGATTTCTTCGAACGACAGCAGCCCGTCCGATTGCCCGTCGCCAAACGACGTGACCAGTGCCGGCCGTGCCGGGCAGCCGGGGTCTGGGGGCGTGACCAGACCGTGTGTGGCGAAGTGCAGCACCCGGAACTGGTCAAGGTCATCGCGCGCGGTCAGCGCACCGTCGTTGAACGCGCTGCCGGTCAGGACTTCGGACCCGCGGTCGCCCACGATATCGCGGGCAACCCGCAATTCCTTGTCATCGATCGGCGCATTCCAGATTCCGGCATTCCAGCCGCACCGGTTGCTGCCGCTGGCAATCACGGCGCGCGCCTGTGCCGGGGGCTCTCGACCGATCGGCTCGTTGCGGCCAAGCCCGAGATAACCACGCGCGGCGCTGGATGCCTCTGCCTGTCGCGCATCGACGAAAGATTGTGCGGAGACCGCTGTGCTTATCCGACGCCCGCGCCCAAGCCAGTCGACCCCGGTGAAATCGTACTCGTCCCCCCCTGCCGCTACCCGCTCAGCATAACGTTCGACCGAAGCACGGTCGGTTGCGAGAATATCGACAGGAAGGCGCAGCAGCGCCCCGTCCGGCTCGAACACGAGGTGTTTCACTTTGTCAATTTCACCCGCGACGGGGCTGAAAAGTGACATGAAAAGCCGGTGCGAGGCTTCCACCTCATACGGGTAGGTGACGAATTGCCCGCCTTCGAACAGCGAAATCGAGGCGCGCAGGAGATCGACCTGGAACTCCAGATCGCGCTCGTCCATCTCGCTTCGCCAGGCTTTTGCTCCGTCCCGGTCAACCCAGACCAGGTAGACCTCGCCGCCAACAATCGCGACCTTGGCATAGACTTCGCCGGGAGACAGCGCTGCCTGAAGGTCGTCGAGCGAGAGCGACCGCTGGGCCACCACCCTGTATTCGGCAAAGGCATTGAGCGCTACTTGCGTGCGTTGCTGCTGCTGCTCGAGCAAGGCAACCTGCGCGGTGAGTTCGGCTACGGCGGCCTGCGTAGCTGCCCCCTGCTCACCGCGTTCGAGCGCTTCGAGACGGATGCGGGCCCGCTCGATATCACGGCCGAGATCGGTCGACTGGCGGAACAGGCGTGCGCCTTCATCGGAGCGGCTGCTCAGCTGGCGGGCGAGCACTGCCTGTGTTTCCGCCACCCCGGGGCGGACCAGTATCTGGCTGGCACGAAACAGGTCCGCCGCCGCCGCCGGATCGCTCCCCACCCGCTCGGCCAGGACGCGGAAATAGGGGGCGAGGCGGTTGGCAAACCCGGTCGCGGCATTGCGCTGGCCGACCGTCCGTTCCACTACCCCGCGATAGAGCGCCAGGGCCTCGTCCTCGCGCCCGGTGCGCAGCATCAGCTCGCCCAGCCGCGCCTCCATGGCACTGACAGCGCGCCGTTCCGGATACTGCGCCTGCAGGATCGACAACCCGTTGCGCAAGTACGTCTCGGCAGTCGCACTGTCACCCTCGGCTTCGGCAATCGTCGCCAGTTCGCCCAGCACCTGCGCGCGCAGGCGGGTGATCGATGTTACCCTGCCATCGCGCACGGCAATGGCCCGGTTGTAGGCGTCGAGCAGTGCAGCACGGGCCTCGCCCGTCTCTCCGCGCATCCGCAAGGCCGTGCCTCGCAGCTGCAGCGCCTGCGCGTCGATGATCTCGGCGCGCTCATCGGGCGTCAGGCGCAATTCGTCCACGAAACCGAGCGCCCCTGAAGTCTCGCCGTTGAGCCGTGCTGCCAGCGGCCGGTTGATCGACAGGCTGCCCGCCAAGGCATCGGCACCGACCGCGACACCGGCAAGGCCCGCCGCCAGCCGATCGAGCGCACCTTCGTAGTCACCCTGGTTGAGCAGGTGGATCGCCTCGAAATTGCGCTGGAGCCGCTCGGCTACGGGATCGGCAACCGTCTGCCCGCGGGCCTCCGCGAACAGCCGGTCGGCTTCGGCAAATTCGCCAAGGTTGCTCTTTTGCAAGGCCCGGTTGACCAGGAATTCGCCGGGATTGATGCCGGTGTCCTGTTCCCCTTCAAGCCGTTCCTGCAAGGTCTCGAAATAGGCTGCCGCCTCGGCATATTCCCCGCCAAGGTTGCGCCGGTAGCCTTCCGCCAGCGCCTGTTCCGGCTTCAGCGTTTCGGCCTGCACCCGCGCGAACGCAAAGGGATCGGACACCGATGTTGTGGCGACATCGATGGTGCCGTTTGCCACCACGTTGTCCATGACGGAACGCAAGGCAAGGTCGGTCGCGCTGTCGTAGGCCGCGAAGCCGTCAGCCACATAGACCACGGCCCCGCGCCGTTCGACCCTGGTCGTCCAGCCCAGTTGCGTGCCTGCCACCCGGCACTCTGCGCCAGAGCATTCGACAGCATCCCGCCGATGGGGTGCCACCGCCGCTGCGGGATCCCCGGCGAGTTCACGGAATGCATAGACGTTGGCCACCGGCAGCGCCGAATCCCGGCACACCACTGCCCAGCGGCGATCGAAAGGCGACTGGCGCGCAGGGTTCGCGACGCTGCGGTCCTGCACCTGGCACAGGATTCCCTCGTCTCCGCCGATGGCAAAGCTGTCGCGCAGCAAGACCGGACGTTCTTGCGCGGCAAGTGGGCCGGCGAGCACGCTCGACAGCAGCAGGACGGCAAAGGCTCCGCTTCGGACCATGCCAGGCAACCCCTTTCCCCGCCGCACCGGCATGGCGCGGCCCTCAGGTTGCGACCCATTCTTGTTATCAGTGGGGGCAGACTAGGCGCGGGCCCGAGTCGCACCTAGGACGTTTTGGACAGGTGACCCGTCACGGGGCGGAATTGTCGCTCCATCCGCCCCATTCGATCACTTCCCCGAGGGGCGCGCGGGCGACCGGGAACTGGTTTACCGGTGCTTCCGGGTCACGGTAGCCGATGGCGACTCCGCAAAAGAAGATGTGGTCATCGGGAATTCCGACCACCTCGCGGATCTGCGGGGAGTAGACCGCCCACGCCTCCTGGTAGCAGGTGTCGAGGCCTTCCTCGCGGCACAACAGACCCACGGTCTGGAGCCACATGCCGATGTCACTCCACTGCGGCGGCCCCATATATTTCGGCGTGTGGACCAGCATCAGCACCGGCGCACCGAAGGCCTGAAAATTACGCGCAAACCACATCAGGCGGCCGGTCTTGTCTTCCTTCGGGATCGCCAGTGCGCCGTACATATCCTCGCCGACGCCGCGCCGACGCAGCTCATAGGCCCCATCAAGTTCGGGCGGGTAGACGTTGTATTCCGGCGCAAAAGCCTCGCGCCCCTTGGGCAAGTCCTGCGCCACCCGGGCGAACAGGCGCTGGAGCGGATCGCCGGTCAGGACAATGCCATGCCATGGCTGGGTGTTGCCACCGGATGGGGAGCGCTGGGCCTTCTCGAGGATGCGGGCGAGGGTTTCCTGCTCGACCGGTTTATCGAGGAAAGCGCGCACGGAGCGGCGTGATTGGACGGCTTCAGTGACGTTCATGACTTCTCCCATTCGAACACTACAGCGTCGCGTTCTTCCCTGTGTTCAAGCGAGCGATAGAATTCAATCGCCGGTTCGTCATGTCCTTCGGCAGCGAGCCAAACCGGCCAGAACTTTCTTGCTCGACCGAATTCAATGACCGCGCCCATGAGCGCACGCGCAATTCCACGCCGGCGATGATCGCTGTGAGTCGCCAGTTCATTCACGAAAAGGTGTGGTGCCTTGTCAGGGTGCAAGATTACGCTGGCACTGACGAAGCCAACCGGCTGTCCCGAATCCAACGCAAACCACAGAAAATCGCGCTCGCTTGTCAGGAATGCTCTGGTCTGATCCGGTATGCAGGGAAAATCGAACAACCCTTCGGCGGACAACACAAGGTCGACATCTTCTACGCCGAGGAGCTTGATAGCAAATTGGCCGGACAAGCCTCAATCCACCTCGAACAACCCGGCCAGCTGCTCGATGATCGTACCGCCCAGCTGCTCGACATCCATGATGGTGACCGACTTCTTGTAGTACCGCGTCACGTCGTGCCCGATGCCGATCGCGGCGAGCTGCACCGGGCTGCTCTTCTCGATCCATTCGATCACGCGGCGCAGGTGCTGTTCGAGGTAACCGGCGTTGTTGACGCTCAAAGTGCTGTCATCGACCGGGGCGCCGTCGCTGATCACCATCAGGATGCGGCGATCCTCCGGGCGGCCCAGCAGGCGCTGATGCGCCCACAGCAGCGCCTCGCCATCGATGTTTTCCTTGAGCAGCCCTTCGCGCATCATCAGGCCGAGGTTGCGGCGCGCGCGGCGCCAGGGCTCGTCGGCCTTCTTGTAGATGATGTGGCGTAGGTCGTTGAGGCGGCCCGGGTGCGGCGGCTTGCCGTCGGCAAGCCAGGCCTCGCGGCTCTGCCCGCCCTTCCACGCGCGGGTGGTAAAGCCCAGGATCTCGGTCTTGACCCCGCACCGCTCAAGCGTGCGCGCGAGGATATCCGCGCTGATCGCGGCAATGCTGATCGGCCGCCCCCGCATTGAGCCGGAGTTGTCGATCAGCAGGGTGACGATCGTGTCCTTGAACTCGGTATCGCGCTCGATCTTGTAGCTGAGCGAATGTCCGGGGCTGATCACCACCCGGGCGAGCCGGGCAGCATCGAGCAGGCCTTCTTCCTGGTCGAAATCCCAGCTGCGGTTCTGCTGCGCCATCAGCCGCCGCTGGAGCCGGTTGGCGAGCTTGGTGACGATAGACTGGAGCCCGGTCAGCTGGCTGTCGAGATAGGCGCGCAACCGGTCCAGTTCCTCGCTGTCGCACAGCTCCGGCGCTTCGATCACTTCGTCAAAGCGGTCGGTGAAATACTTGTATTCAAAGTCGTTGGGGATGTCGGTCCACGGGCGGTTCGGGCGGACCGGCAGCATGCCCTCGTCGCCTTCCTCGCCCTCTTCCCCGTCGGCCATCTCGGGCGAGGATTCCATCTCCGCCTGGGTATCGCTGTCGCCATCGCCGTCGGTGGTCTCACCGGCCATTTCGGTAGTCTGCGGCTCGCTGCCGTCGGACTGGTCCTCGCTGTCGTCTTCCTGCTGGTCCTGCCCGTCGTCCTCGTCGCCGTCGTCCTCGTCGGCGGAGCCGTCGTCATCGGGCCGGGTCAGCTCGAGGTGCTGCAACATGTCGAGCGCAAGCGACTGGAAAGCCTTTTGATCGTCGATCGACAATGCCAGCGCTTCGAAATCCCCGCCGGTCCGTGCCTCGATGAACTCGCGGACCAGTTCGACCCCCGCCTTGGCCCGGTCCGGCACCGGCGCGCCGGTCAGGGCCTCGCGCAGCAACAGCGCCAGCGCGGTCTGGAGCGGAACCTCGCCTTCGCTTTGTGCGCGGGTAATCGGATCGGTCGCCGTGCGCAGCTCCACTGCCGCATCAAGATTGCCGCGCATCCCGCTGAAATTGTTCGCTCCAAGCGCTTCGTAACGGACCTGCTCAACCGCGTCATAGCAGGCGCGGGCGACCGGCTCGCTCGGCGCATTGCGCTCATGCAGCCCGGCATTGTGATGCCGCAGGCGGAGCGCGAAACTGTCGGCAAACCCGCGCGCTTCGGTCGCCTGCTCAGCCGGCAGCGAGCGCCCCGGGAGAGGCACGCGGAAGTTGGTGCCCGCCGCGCTTGGCGCATCCGCGCTCCACGCGACCTCGACCTCCGGCTCGCGCGCGACCGCCCGCGCCGTGACGGTCAGCGCCTGCTTGAACAGGTCGAGAGGGGTCCTGTCCGCCACGTGCCTAGAGGATGCTCTGCCCGGTCTTGGCCCAGTCGGCCATGAACCCTTCGATACCCTTGTCGGTCAGCACGTGCTTGAACAGGCTCTTGATCACTGCCGGCGGCGCGGTCATCACGTCGGCCCCGATCCGCGCGCTTTCCAGCACGTGGACCACATGGCGCACGCTGGCGACGAGGATTTCGGTGCGGAAGTCGTAGTTGTCGTAGATCAGGCGGATGTCGCGGATCAGGTCCATCCCGTCGAACCCGTTGTCGTCGTGCCGGCCGACGAAGGGCGAAATGAAGGTCGCCCCGGCCT
>JAHDXX010000134.1:3733-8757 GCA_023384025.1 Sphingomonadaceae bacterium | reverse complement strand
TGGCGCTCTGGAAGTGGTTCCGCATCCTGGTCAGCGGCACCGGCGGGCACTACGTCAAGACCCGCGCCGCGCGGGTCGAGATCGCCTCGTCCAGCTTCGACGATTCAGCCGGCAAGGCGACTAACTACATGATCGACCTGCCCGCAGGTTCCGTTGGCCAGATCACCAACAACTGGTTCGTCCAGGGCCGCGACAAGGAGAATTACTCCGCCTTCATCGCCGTGGGCGCCGAGGACCAGCTGCACGGATCGGACGGATTGCAGATTGCCGGAAATGATGCCCGGCTGGTGCCGAACGTGCGCCGCAGCACCACCTTCGTTGCCGACTGGACCGGTGCGCGCCTCGCGATTGCCGACAACAACCTCGGCAACGGGCTCAAGAGCTTCGAGAAGCGCTGATCAGCCGAACGCAGGGGCGTAGCGCAGTGTCCCGGCAGGGGCGCTTCGGTCAAAGGCCTGCGCTCTGAAATAGGGCTGGTCATGCTCCGATGCCGGGGCCAGTCCGTCGATGACGGTGAACCCGAACCGTTCATAATAGGCCGGGTTGCCGACCACGGCGACGCCGCTTGCACCTTGTTCGCGCAAGTGGCGAAGTCCGGCCTCGATCAGGGCAGATCCGATCCCTTGCAGCTGGCGTGGCGGGCAGACCGAGACCGGGGCCATCTGGAACCAGCCGCACGCGGCATGGTCGATGGTCGCCGGGCTGAACCCCACATGGCCGACGATCACCCCACCGGCGTCCACCGCCACCAGCGACAGCGCCAGATCGCCGTCGGCGCGCAGCCGGTTGACCAGCTCCTGCTCGTCGCCGTCGGCGAACGGCATCGGCGCAAAGGCTTGCGCGATGAGGTTGTAGATGGCGGCCTCGTCGCCGGGCGCTTCTGCGCGGATCGTGTGGTCGCTCATGTCAGCAGATGTCCTGACCGGTCGAGCTTGTGGGCCATCCGCTCGCGCTTCGTCGCGAGATAGCGGGCGTTGTGCGGGTTGTCGGGCAGCTGGTGGGGGACCCGCTCCGTAACAGCAACTCCGGCGGCTTCGATCGCGGCGACTTTCTTCGGGTTGTTGGTCATCAGCCGGATGGACCGTACCCCGAGCAGGTCGAGCATCCGCGCCGCCACCGGGAAATCGCGTGCTTCATCGGGCAGGCCCAGCCGCTGGTTCGCGTCGACCGTGTCGAACCCCTGATCCTGCAAGCGGTAGGCGCGCAGCTTGTTGACGAGCCCGATCCCGCGCCCTTCCTGCCTGAGGTAGAGCAGCACGCCCCAGCCACCCTTGCCTGCCGCATCGGCCATTGCATGAAGCGCCGCGTCGAGCTGCGGGCCGCAATCGCACTTGAGGCTGCCGAGGATGTCGCCGGTCAGGCATTCTGAATGGAGCCGCACCAGCGGGGCCATGTCGCCACACTGCTGACCGATCACCAGCGCGACATGCTCGCGCAGGTCGTCGGCGCTGCGGAAGGCGACGATCTCTGCGTCATCGCTGGCACTGACCGGCAGGCGCGCCCGCGTGACAATCCGTAGCGAAGCATGATCCTGCCACGCAGCGAGATCGCTGGCGGTGACAGGCACCGGCTCGCCCGCGCTGTCAGGGCCGACCATGAACGCGGGCAGGATTCCGGCGATCCGCGCCAGTTCCAGCGCCGCTTCGGCCTCAGCCTGCCATGCGATTGCCTCGGCGCGGAACGGGCCCTTGAGCGGGTTGTCGAGATCGAGCGCGGGATCCGCCACCGCCAGCGCGCTGCGCAGGGTGAACGGCTCCCCGCTGCCAATCAGCACCGGCGCATGCGGCACGGCGGCTTCGCGCTGGTTGGCAAGCTTGAGCGTGGCGGCGCGCGCGGCGGAGATCAGCAACTGGCCCGACCGGGCCTGTGCTGCGATGCCGGTCTCGATCGGCAGGAGCAGCGGCCCGTTGTCGAACGCGACCGGCCAGCCGTGGCGCAGCGCGTCGACTGCCTGCGCCACTCTCCGCGAAGGCGAAGGGCCGGGGGCAGCCGCGCCGCTCAGAGGGCGAATTCCGTGATCAGCGGCACGTGGTCGCTCGGGCTTTCCCACCGCCGGGTTTCCTCGACGAAACGGTGGCTTACGGCCTGCGGGGCCAGCTCGGGGCTGGCCCACATGTGGTCGAGCCGCCGCCCCTGGTCCTTCTGGCGCCAGTAGCTGCGATAGGACCACCACGAATAGTTCCGCTCCGGCGCGGGAATGAACGTGCGGCCCAGATCGACCCAGCCATGCGCATCGCGGAACTTGCCGAGCGTCTCGACCTCGACCGGCGTATGGCTGACCACCTTGAGCAGCGCCTTGTGGTCGTAGACGTCGCAGTCAAGCGGGGCGATGTTGAAGTCGCCCACGATCAGCGTCGGCCGGTCGAGCGCGTCGGCCCAGCGCGTCATCCGTTCGAGGAAATCGAGCTTCTGGCCGAACTTGGGGTTTATCTCGCGGTCTGCAATGTCGCCTCCGGCGGGAATATAGACGTTCTCCAGCACCAGGCCCTGCCCCGGCCCGAGCAGTTCGACGCCGACGTGGCGCGCTTCGCCATTGTCCTGCCAGTCGTTGCGGCTGAGCTCGCGCAAGGGGATGCGGCTGACCGTGGCGACGCCGTGGTAGCCCTTCTGCCCGTGCACGGCCTGATGGACATAGCCGAGGTCGGCCAGCGCCTGCGCCGGGAACTGGCTTTCCTGGCATTTGATTTCCTGCAGGCACAGCACATCGGGCTGCTGTTCACCGAGCATCCGCACGACCTGGTCGATCCGCAGGCGGACCGAATTGATGTTCCAGGTGGCAATCGAGACAGTCGGACTGGTCATGCTGCGCGCGATAGGCAGGCCAATGGGTTTTGTCCAACCTGGGAAACATAATCCAAACAGCGAAAACGGCCCGCTGCTGGCGAGCCGTTTTCGGACGCATGATTGCGCCGTTCAATGTGCGAATCGGTTAGCCTCGATTCGCGCGTGCCTCAAATCAGGCGCACAGGACCTTGCGGCCACGCTTGCGGCGGGCGCGGAGCACCTTGCGGCCACCCGGGGTCGCCTTGCGTGCGAAGAAGCCGTGGCGACGGGCACGCACGAGATTGCTGGGCTGGAAAGTCCGCTTCATGATAACCTCTAAACAGAAACAAAAAGGGCCGCCCGCAAAAGGCGACCGCCTGTATGCGCCGCCCGTTAGGGCAGCATCGGCGGCAAGTCAAGATAGGCGAGACGCGGTTCGGGGCGCGGTGCGGGCTGGTCGGCCTGTTGGCCCAGCCAGCGGCGCATCTCGGCGGCATCGAGCCATTTGGCATCGTCGAACCCGACCGAGTTGGTCATCGCATAGAACGCGCGCGCCTGCGAGTCGGCCATGCCCATTTCGCGGTAGTAGGCGAGGTAGCCGGCATGCTCGGGCGAATTGGCGGCGAACTGGTGCGCTTCGCGCCCGTCATCGGCAATCCAGGCGTGGACGGCGAATTCAGCCCCGTCGTCGATCCGCCGGTCCTTGCCCGCGAGCAGCAGCTCGACCGCGCCCGAGCGGACCGAACCGCCTGTCGGCACATGGGTGGCCAGGCCTGCCGCGCGGATCATCCGGCCCAGCTTCAGGTTGGCGCGATCGTCTTCGGTGCCGGGGCACTCGACCAGTTCCAGCGTGGTGATGCCGGGGTGGTCGCGCAGCATGGCCGCAAACTGCGCCGGGCTGCGCGAATCGGTCACGTCGACCAGCGCCGCGCGATTTCCTGCGAGCACACGGAACGGGCCATAGCTCGCCTGTGCCTGCCGCTCGACCGCAACCTGCGGCGGCACGAACCGCGTTGCGCCGGAAGGTGCGGGTGCGATGCGCCAGGTGGCGTGGATCAGGTGGGTCAACCCGTCCGGGCGCGCCGACTGGTCCTGCGCCACCACTGGCGTGGCGATCAGGGCAAGTCCGGCAGCAAGGCAGGCGAGAAACCGCATGGCCACGCTGTGCACCCCGGCCACTTGCCGAAAGGCCAACCGATATCCTTGCCAGAAGGTTGACCACGATGTTGACCGCGAGACGTTGTTGACCGTGTGTCGGGGCTTTGCGACAACATGGCCCGATCGCGCATTCCTGCCGGGCTAGCTCCGGGGGGCACTTGGGGCTTTTTGCGTGGTCGCACTCGTCAGGACGGTTGCCTATCTCGGGCAGGAAGCGCGCCGCGTCGAGGTGCAGTGCTCGATTGCCCCCGGCCTGCCGCAATTCAACATTGTCGGTCTCGCCAACAAGGCAGTGGGCGAAAGCAAGGAACGGGTCCGCGCTGCGCTGTCATCCATGGGGCTGGCGCTTCCGCCCAAGCGGATCACGATCAACCTCTCGCCAGCCGACCTGCCCAAGGAAGGGAGCCACTACGACTTGCCAGTGGCGCTGGCGCTGCTCGCAGCAATGGGCGTGACCGATGCCGAGCAACTGGGCGATTTCGTCGCGGTGGGCGAGCTGGCGCTCGATGGGCGGGTGGTGCCTTCGCCCGGGGTCCTGCTCGCTGCGCTCCACGCCAGCGGCGAGGAGGCCGGGCTGATCTGCCCCGCCGCGCAAGGGAGCGAGGCTCGCTGGGCAAGCGATATCCCGGTGGTCGCCGCGCCTGACCTGGTCGCGCTGCTCAACCATCTGAAAGGCAACACGCGCCTGCCCGATCCGCCACCGGGCGAAGTCGAGGCGCAAGCGCCCGGGCCGGACCTCAAGCAGGTCAAGGGGCAGGAAGTGGCCAAGCGCGCGCTGGAGATCGCGGCGGCTGGCGGCCACAACCTGCTGATGATCGGGCCGCCGGGCGCGGGCAAGAGCCTGCTCGCCTCGTGCCTGCCGGGCGTGCTGCCACCGCTGACCTCGCCCGAGGCGCTGGAGGTGTCGATGGTCCAGTCGGTCGCCGGGCTGCTTGAAGGCGGGCGGATCAGCCGCACCCGCCCGTTCCGCGCGCCGCACCATTCGGCGAGTATGGCGGCGCTGACCGGGGGCGGGCTCAGGGTCAAGCCGGGCGAAGTCAGTCTCGCGCACCTCGGCGTGCTGTTCCTCGACGAACTGCCGGAGTTCCAGCGCGCCGTCCTCG
>JAHDXX010000134.1:0-3723 GCA_023384025.1 Sphingomonadaceae bacterium | reverse complement strand
TGTCGCGCGGGCCAATGCGCATGTCACTTTTCCCGCAAGGGTGCAGCTGGTCGCGGCGATGAACCCGTGCCGCTGCGGGCATCTGGGCGATCCGGCGCTGGCCTGTTCGCGCGCGCCGCGCTGCGCGGCGGATTACCAGACGCGCGTTTCCGGCCCCTTGCTTGACCGGATCGACCTGCATGTCGAGGTCGATCCGGTCAGCGCGGCGGATCTCGCTTTGCCGCCCCCTGCGGAAGGGAGTGCCGAGGTCGCCGCGCGGGTGGCGCAGGCGCGCAGCGTCCAGTCACAGCGGGCGGAAGCGAGCGGCGCGCGGACCAATGCCGAACTTGAGGGCGATGCGCTCGAACGCTTTGCCACGCCCGATGAGCCCGGCCGCCGCCTGCTGATGCAGGCCGCCGAGGCGATGCGCCTCTCGGCACGGGGGTATACCCGGATGTTGCGGGTCTCTCGGACCATCGCCGATCTGGCCGGGGTGGAGCAGGTCGGCCGCATCCACGTGGCCGAAGCACTGAGTTACCGGCGCCAAGCGCCGCGTGCCTGACGCGCTACTCGGCGGCCCGGACCCGCGGATCTTCGGCGTAGTCGCCATGGCGCAGGCCGTCAGCCGCGGTCGCGCGGGTGCCATCGGTGCGCAGGCCGACGTTTTCGGGCTTTACCAGCCACAGGTCTGCAGGGCCAAGAATGCGGCCATCGTGAGCGAGGATCGAAACCGGGCCGATCGGCAGGCGGTCCTGCTCGTCGACCAGCACCGGGTTCTCGACCACTTCGTGGCCGTACTTCTGGCCCCACTGGCGCAGCGCGAGCATGGCGGGCAGCAGGTCGAACCCCTTTTCCGTCAGGCGGTATTCGATCCGGCGCCGGTCGTCGGCGCAGGGTGCGCGATCCAGGATGCCGTGCTCGACCAGCCGCGCGAGGCGATTCGACAGGATGTTGCGGGCGATGCCGAGCTCGCTGAGGAACTCCTCGAAATGGTGCAGCCCGTTGAAGCTGGCGCGCAGGATCATGAAGCTCCACCGCTCGCCCATCACTTCCAGCGCTTCCGGCAGCCCGCAGGCGGTCAGTTCACGCAACGGTTCTCGCAATTCACCCATGGCATTCCTTCCCCAGAGCCCGGTTCTAGCGCGTTCAGTCCTGTCATAAAACCGAAACTAAGTTTTTAGTTGCAACCGGAAACGTATCTCATTAGGTAGTGATTCGCAACTGGTTGTGATTCGAAACCGGATCGGAGCCAGCCAAGCCCCCAAACGACCCAGACAGGAATGCGACCCATGACCCTCTCCCTCCCCCGTTTCCGCAACACCGCCGCGCTGGTTGCAGCACTGCTCTATACCGCCGTGACGTTCGGCGCGACGCTGGCTCCCGCCCCGGCTGCCGCACAGGGTGGCAATGCCTTCTACACTGCCGAACTGGCTGCCCCGGCCAAGGACGCCCGCGTCATCAGCGGTGATGTCGTATGGCGCTGCGAAGGCACCACTTGCGTCGCCGGCAAGGGCACTTCTGCCCCGGTGACCATGTGCCGCAAGCTTGCCCGCGAAGTCGGCACTGTCGCCAGCTTCACCGCCAAGGGCGAAGTGCTGGCCGACGACAAGCTGGCCAAGTGCAACGGCTGACCTGAACCCGTTCCAACCCCCGTCCTCTCCATCACGGGTGGTACTCTGCGGCCTCCGGGGTTTTCCCGGGGGCCGTTTTTTATGCGTCCAGCAGGCCGCGCCCGATCAGGTCGGCTTCGAGCGTGGCAGCATCATGGAAATGATGGACCTGCCAGCCGAGCCGTTCGGCGCTGGCCACGTTGGCGGCGTTGTCATCGATGAACAGCATCGCGCCGGGGGCATGGCCGAACCGCGCGGCGGCAAGCGCGAAGATCGCCGGATCGGGCTTGGCCAGCCGCTCCTCGCCGGACACGACGATATCGCGGAACCGGTCAAACACCGGAGCGGTGGGCCGGAACATGGCCCAGAACTCGGCCCCGAAATTGGTGATCGCAAACAGGGGAACGCGCGCTGCATGCAGCCGCTCGACCAGTTCGATACTGCCGGGCACCGGCCCGGGAATCGTCTCGTTGAAGCGCTGCGCATAGGCTTCGACCAGATGCGCATGGGCGGGGAACTGTGCCTGCAATTCCGGCACCATCTCCGCCAGCGGGCGCCCGGCGTCGTGCTGGAAATGCCATTCCTCGGTCACGACATGGGTCAGGAACCAGTCAAGCTCGCCGGGGTCTGCGATCAGCTTCTCGAACAGGATCCGCAGCTGCCACTGGTACAGCACCCGCCCGACATCGAACACCACCGCCTCGACTGTCACCGCTTCGGCTGCCATCAGGTCACCTCAAATGCGAACGGCCCGCGCTCCTGTCGGAGCCGGGCCGGTCTGCAAGACTGTCGCCACCGCGTGGTGGCGCGCCGAATCAGCCCTGGCGGGCCTTGAAGCGGCGGTTGGTCTTGTTGATCACGTAAGTGCGCCCGCGACGACGGATCACGCGGCAATCCCGGTGACGGTCCTTGAGCGACTTGAGGCTGTTGCGGATCTTCATGATGTGTCTCGTCAAATAAATACGCGCCGGAGGAGGGCCCCGACGCGCCTAATTCAAGCGCGCCCGTTAACGGCCCAAGCGATTCCCGTCAACCGTCTGTGCGGATTTCCGCGAGGCGGCGTTCCCACGCCAGTGCATGGCTGACAATCGTGTCGAGGTCGGCATGGCGGGGCTGCCACGGCAGCGTTGCCTTGAGCAGCGAAGGGTCCGAGATCAGCTGCCCCGGATCGCCTGCCCGGCGCGGCTCCATCCGGCGCTCGATCGTGCGGTTGGTCACCCGGTCGACCGCATCGAGCACCTCGAGCACGGAAAAGCCCCGGCCATAACCGCAATTCATCCGCAGCGACCGCGCGGGTTCGGCAATCAGGGCCTCCAGCGCAAGGACATGCGCCGCAGCGAGGTCGCTGACATGAATATAGTCGCGCACCCCGGTGCCGTCGTGCGTGTCGAAATCGGTCCCGAACACCGCGACATGATCGCGCTTTCCGAGAGCCGCTTCGACCGCGACCTTGATCAGGTGAGTCGCCCCTGCGGTCGACTGTCCGGTGCGACCCTGCGGATCGGCCCCGGCGACGTTGAAGTAGCGCAGCGCGCAATGGTTCATCGGATGCGCCGCCGACACGTCGGCCAGCATCTGCTCGGTCATCAGCTTGGACCAGCCATAGGGGTTGATCGGCACTTGCGGGGTCTGCTCGGTAACCCGTTCGACATCGGGCACACCATAGGTCGCGGCAGTCGAGCTGAAGATGAAGTGCGGGACACCGGCGCTTACCGCCGCCGCGATCAGGCTGCGCGTCTTGGCGGTGTTGTTGTGATAGTACTTGAGCGGATCGGCGACCGATTCCGGCACCACGACCGACCCGGCGAAGTGCATCACCGCGCGGGTGCCCTGTTCGGCAAAGATCCGCGCGAGCAGCCCGGCGTCCTCGATGTCGCCTTCATAGAACGGCACGCCATCGGGCACGGCGAAACGGAAACCGGTCACCAGATTGTCGATCACCGCCACCGGCCAGCCGGCGTCGCGCAGGGCGAGGACCGCATGGCTGCCGATATAACCGGCACCGCCGGTAACGAGTACGGGAACTGGAGTTGTCGTCATGGGGCAGGACTCTAGCGGGAAAGCGCAAGGCAATGGTTAATCCGCGCCGCTGGCGCACAGGTTCGCGTGCGTCTAGACAGGTGGAGAAGGAGTC
>JAHDXX010000133.1 GCA_023384025.1 Sphingomonadaceae bacterium | reverse complement strand
CCCCGCGATCGACAGCGCGACCGATCCGCTGGCCACGGCGGGCAACCGGCTCGACCCGGAGCCGCTGCGGTTCGTCCGCTCGGGCAACTTCGAGAGCGCGCACGGGCAATGGGCGGTGCTGGATGCCAGCGGCGCGGTCGCCGGGGTCTACGACGCGCAGTTCCGCCGCCAGAGCGGGGTGTGGCTGCTCCAGAGCCTGACGGTGCTGGGGGCGGACGAGACGGTCGCGCCGGCGATGCAGTACTGCCTCAAGCCGGGCGATGTGACCGAGCACAAGGTGACCTCGGCACAGAACCTGATCGACTATCACACCAAGCAGATCGCCAAATCGGAGGCGAAGCTGGTGAAGGAGCAGGCAGCGCTCGCCAAGGCCGAAGCGGCGCTCGCAGCGAAGCCCGGGAAGGCGAGCCAGGTCGAGGCGGTGCGGCGCGCGAAGGTGGCGGTCGAGCGGCGCGAGAAGAAGCTCGCTGACTCGCGCAAGGGGCTTGCCGATGCCGAGGAGTTCAAGGCCAACTCCGAGCGCGACAAGGCCGAGATCGCCGCGCTGACCGGCCCCGCCCGCGATGCCCTGCGCATCCGCGGCTTCGAGACGACAACCGCACGCGAGGCAGCGGAGAAGAAGGCGAAGGAAGAGGCGGAGAAAGCCGCGAAGTAGCTAGCGCTGCAGGCTCTCGAAGAACAGCATGTCGCGCAGCTCTGCCTCGGCGGGCAGGCCGAGCCCGGCAATGTCGACACTGTCGATGATGTCGAACTGCCCGTCGAGCTGGGCCAGGTAGCAGGTCTTGCCGATGATCCGCTGGCCCTGGCTCACGCAGTAGAAGGTGCGCACCACCGGCTTGTGCTGGCGGGCCTCGTTGTGGTCCACCACCATCGCCAGCAGGCCGTTGCGCAGGCACGCGAACGACCCGATCGGGTAGAAGCCGACCATCTCGACAAACTTGCGCAGAATGCTGTCGTCGAACGCGCCTTGCATCTCCCCCAGCGCCGCCACCGCCCGGCTCGGGTCCAGCGGCGGGCGGGTCGAACTGCCTTCCAGCAGGAACTCGAATGTGTCGCAGATGGCCGCCATCCGGCCCAGGATGGGGATGTCGTTCCCGGCGAGGTTGCGCGGGAAGCCCGCGCCATCCCAACGCTCATGGTGCGTCCGGCAGGCATCGATGATCTGCTGCGGGATACTGCTTGCGGACTCGAGCGAACTGACACCCAGCATGACATGGGTCTGCCACACTGCCGGATCGAGTTCCTGCGGGTGCACACCAGTGCGCACCACGCCTTGCGGGAGCTGGGCTGCCCCGATGTCGAGCAACAGCCCCGCCGTGCCCGCAAAGCGCTGCTCGTTCGGCGTCAGGCGCATCTTGCGTGCCAGCGAAACCATCAGCGCACTGACCGAAAGCGCGTGGCGATAGACCGGCTCGTTGTTGAGCTTGCACCGCATCAGGCCGCTGAAGGCCTGCGGGTTGCGTTGTACCGACAGGTAGATATCCTCCACCACCGGACTGACTTCGCGCACGTTGATGGTCTGGCGGATCCGTGCCCGGGCGAACTCCTTGGCCAGGATGGTAGTACCTGCCTGGGCAATCGACTGGGCCCGGCCGATTTCCCCTGACATGGTGGTGGGCGTGTTGTTGGGCCGGGCGACCGACCGGCGCTCCTTGAGCGACTTTAACCGGGCAATCCTGCTTTCCGGAACGACAGGAGCCAGCTCTGCCGGGGCGGGGTTATCGCGCTTCGCTGGCTGTACCTTGCTCAGGTCCGTGTCGATGATCACCGACTTCAGCGAGCTTTCCCTGAGTTTGCGCAGCTTCTCCGGATCGTCGATCAGGAAGCGCCCTTTCCAGAACGGATGATCAAGCCAGCTGCCTTCCATTTTCTGGACAAACATTCCTATCGCCAGTTCCGAGGTTGGGATGCGCTTCAACATGGGCCCGCCTTCTTGTTTTTTGCCTGATCTCTGGCAGCGGCGTTAGTTGAAACCGGGTTCCAATTTCTGGGAGCGGAACCAGGTATAATTACCTATGTGGGCGTTTCCGCCGGGGACGACCTGCGGCACTTTTCTGCACATGTTAGAGGCACTTGCGAGGCCATGTTCGCGTCAGGCATCCGGCAGTTGGACTGGCGGGACCGGGACAATGCTAGGCGGACGCCGAGTGACGGCCGGACACGGCGGCAATACTGACCACGGGGCCATTCAAGCGCGGTGTTGAAGTGAACATCAATGGTTAATCACAGGCACTGCGCCGGAAGAATTGTCAGGCGAGTATGGGGGCGTAGAGGCGGAGAAAGCTTGTCCCAGTCGATCTCCCGCTTTCCTACACGCGTGAAATCTGCCTTATCCTGTGCGATGAGCAAGAAGCCCGATCCCGCCCGCTTCGCCGCACCTTCGCGCGACCCTGAAAACCACACCCGTATCGATGGCTGGACACGTGCCAGGCAGGTCGCATTCCTGCGCGCACTTTCGGCAACGCATTCGGTCACCGAGGCCGGACGCAGCGTGGGCATGAGTCGCCAGTCGGCCTATCGCCTCCGCAGCAAACTGAAAGGGCAGGCCTTCGATCTCGCATGGGAGGTCGCCTTTCACCACAGCTTCGACGTTCTGGCCCACGCCGCGCTCGACCGGGCGCTCAACGGAGTCGAAGTGCCCGTCTATTACAAGGGTGAGCTGGTCGGCAGCTATCGCCGCTTCGACGAGCGCTTGACGGTCGCCCTGATGAACCGGACAACGCTCGGCGGTGTACCGTTGCTAGGGCGGCTTGGCCCTCATGCAGAGCGACTGGCGCGTGACTTCGAGGCGCTGCTGTCACGTGTCGAAACGGGTACCCCGATCGACGTTGCATTGCCCGGGCCGGATGACCCGGGCGAACTGGAGCGAATCCACGCCGGCACCAGTGCCGCAGCGGCATTCCGCGCCGCACCCCCTTGTCCGTCCGGCCTGTCGGATGATGAATTAATCGAGAAATTACAAGAGGTTTATGATGAGAGCGAAAAGTGACACGGTGTCACCTTTGTCACTTTGTCACAGCGCCCATCGCAAGGCACCAGCATCGTTGCTCCCAGTCCGTGTGGCGTTCGCCGCACATGTGCCACCCGGGTTGGAGGGAGCAGCAGTCAGACTTGCGCGTTGCTGTGGAATCTGCTCGTTTGACGCGGCAGCCGCCAGGCACAACGGTGGGGCGCTCCTGGGGGGGGGAGAATTCAGATGCTGTCGCTGATCTATGTGAGCACTGCCGCGCCCGGTTTCCGTGAGGCCGACCTTGCACCGCTGGCGCAAGCGGCCGCAACTGCCAATGCCGTCCTCGGGGTGACCGGGATGCTGGCCTACAACGGCGCGCACTTCATGCAATTGCTCGAAGGGGAGGAGGCTGCGGTCGAAGCGACGCTGGCGCGTATCGCTGCCGACCCGCGCCACGCTGGCCTGGTGGTGATCCGCCGCGAGACGCGGGCGGGTCGCGAATGCCCGGACTGGTCGATGCGGGCCTTTCTCACCCCGCTTTCCGGCGCCGGTGCGGCAACACGGTTTGCCGCCGACCTGCCCGATCAGTTCGAGCCCGATACGCGGGTGGTGTTCACCAGCTTCGCCTCGCTAGATAGAAAGGTTGCCTGAGCAATGTTGAAACAGCACGCATTTCAATGGGTCGGCAAGGCTGGGCTCGCCCACGCCCTGTTCGGGATCGCGCTGGTGTTCGCCGCGCTGCATCCCCTGCGCGATGCGCTGGACGCCCATGGCCTTGCTCTGGTGCAGACCATGGCGACCGTGCAGGCGTTGTGCGGGATCGGGCTGGCCGCACTTGCGCCGCGGATCAATGCCGCCCTTCCTGCGGCCCTGATTGCCGGAGGAGTAACGCTGTCGATGGCAATGATTCTCGTCATCGCTTTCACTGGCCTGCATCCGTTCGACCCGGCGGTGCCACTGGGCGGGGCGGCAATGCTGTTCGGCTGGGCCATGCTGCTCGCCGGGCGCGGACTGGAGTAGAACGCAATGCCGAGTATTTCCGCGACCCTCGTCAATCTTGCCCTGCCACTGCTCGGCGTGAGGCGTTTCTTCGCCGAAACTGACCGGCTGGCCGAAAGGATTGCCGATCTCCGACGCAAACCTTCGCTGCGGCCAAAGGCCAAATGGCAACGTGACTTCACCATCGTCGAGGACACCTCGCGGGGCTTTGCCGTGGTGACCATCACACCCAGGGCTGGCACGAAGGCTGACGCGCCGCATCTGCTCTACCTCCACGGCGGAGGTTACGTGATGGATGTCGCCGCGTTGCACTGGGACACGGTCTTGCGCCTGTGCGCCATGCTCGGCGCAAGTGCGACGGTGCCGCTCTATCCGCTCGCGCCGGAGCACAAGGCACAAGACGTGCTGGGCGCGATGCGGAGGCTCTATGGCGAACTGGCCGAAGCGCACGGGGCGCATCGGATCACTGTCATGGGCGACAGTGCGGGCGGGGGCATGAGTCTGGCGCTGGCGCAGATGCTCAAGAGCGATGGCGGGCCGATGCCGGAACGGCTGGTGCTGTGGTCGCCGTGGGTCGATGCCACCGCCAGCGATCCTGCCCAGCGCGCGGTCGAACCGAAGGACCGGATGCTGGCAATTGCCGGGCTGGAAGCCTGCGGGGAGATGTATCGCGGTGACCTGCCGCTCGACGATTACCGCGTCAGCCCGCTGTTCGGGCCGCTCGATGGCCTGCCGCCGATGGCGGTGTTCTCCGGCACCAGCGACATCCTGATCGTCGACGGGCGGCGGCTGGCCGCAAAGCTGGCCGCGATCGGTGCTGCGCACGAATACCACGAATATCCCGAGATGTTCCATGTCTGGGTGCTGCTGCCGGTGCCGGAGGGCAAGCAGGCACTGGCGCAGACCGCGGCCTTCATCCGCGGCGAGACCCGGTGATGCGGCAAGTGCCCGGCGCTCCGCGCTGGCTCGGCCTTGCCGGGGTGCTGCCGCAGCTCGCCTGCCTCGCGTACGTGTGGAGCGGGGATGGCGAGTGGGTGGACAGCGCCCGCATTGCCGGGGGGCTCTACGCGGGGCTGATCCTGTCATTCCTCGGCGGGACCTGGTGGGGCATTGCTGCTGCGGCCCCCGCTGCAGAAGGGCGCGGTGTGCTTGGCTGGGTCTGGGTTGCCGCAGTGCTGCCGAGCCTTGTCGCGTTCGGTGCGGGGTTGTGGTGGCTGGCCCGCCCCGAACAGCCGCAACCGGCGCTGGCCGTGCTGGCGTTCGGGCTGCTGGCGAGTCCGCTGGTCGACCGGCGGCTTGCCACCATGGCGCTGGCTCCGCGCTGGTGGACGGGCCTGCGCTGGCCGCTCAGCATGATGCTGGGGCTTGCAACGCTGGCGATTGCCGTCAGATAGGGGCCGCATGACCGCACGCATCTGCCTTGTCGCTCTGCCTGCCATTCTGGCCGCCTGCCAGTCGCCCGCGGCGGACGAGCGCTCCACCGCTCCGTTCAGCGGGATTGCGGAAAGCGAGACGATCCGTTTCACCGGAACCGAACCGTTCTGGGGCGGCGAGGCCAAGGGTGAAAGCCTGACCTATTCCACGCCGGAAAACCCCGATGGCACGACCATCACCGTCAGCCGCTTCGCCGGGAACAGCGGCCTGGGCCTGTCAGGCACGATGGAAGGGGCGAAATTCGACCTGGTGGTGACGCTGGGCGAATGTTCGGATGGCATGTCCGACCGGACCTATCCTTTCACGGTCACCTTGCAGCTGGGCGAGGAGACCCGGACCGGCTGCGCCTGGACTTCGGCCCATCCGTTCACCGGGCCGGAGAATCCGTGAACAGCACCTGCTGCAAACGACAGGTTCGGCCGCGACAGCTTCGCGTTAGGCAGTGTCAGTTAAGGGAGAGGATTGATGGGACACACCGGAGGCTGCCTGTGCGGGGCAGTGCGCTACGAAATCACCGCCGAGCCGGTGATGCAGGCCATTTGCCACTGCAAGAACTGTCAGCGTCAGGCTGGCAGCGTGCTGTCGGTGATCATCGGGCTTCCGCGTGACGGCATCACCATCGAAGGCGAGACGACCACTTACGAGGATAGCGGCGAGAGCGGGCTCAAGGTATGGCGCAAGTTCTGCCCGACCTGCGGCTCGCCCCTGTTCACTGATGCCGAAAGTGCGCCGCAGCTGTGGTTCGTGAAGGCGGGTACGCTCGACGAAACCGACTGGATCGAACCGCAGATCCAGTTCTGGACCAAAAGCCGCCAGCACTGGATGCCGGTGTGCGAGAACATTCCGGGCCTTGAAGGCAACCCCGGCTAGATACCCTTAACTGGTCGCGCCATGGTCAGAACAGCCCCGGCACTTCGCGCTGGGCGGGGGTCGGGTTGCGCGGCATCAGCGCTTCACGCCGGCCTGACAGGCCGCGCTGCTGTTCGGCCGAGGCAATGGCGCTGTCGCCGGTCGCGCTGATCCGGTTGCAGGTCGCCGCCCCGCCGCGCAGGAACGCCAGCGCCTGCGCGATCGAAGCCTCGCGCGGGTCACCGAGCGGGGTGAAGATATCGTCTGCCGCGCGGCAGGTGTTGGGAAACACGCTGGCAAGGCCGGTGAAATAGTCGCCCTGGCCGCTGGCGTTCTCGGTGCGGAAGGTCACCACCCGGAACCGGTCATCGCATTCGGCCTTGTCGAACGCGAACTGGCCAACCGGCTTGCCGAAGGTGTTGCTGCCGACCAGTGCGAGGTTGTTGCCGAGGTAGGGGATCATCGCGTTGGCGACGAGCTCGCTGGCCGATGCTGTGCTACCGGTGCCGATGAAGGCGATCTTGGTTGCCGAAATCGCCTGCGCCTGCGTGCCGAACCGGTCGATCTCGTTTTCGCTCGCCTTGCTTGCGCGCAGGGTGGTGCGGCTGAAGATCTCCCCGACCTGGTTCGCCGCCAGCAGATCGCCCATCAGTTCGGCAACGCGCACCAGCCCGCCACCATTGTAACGGAAATCGATGATCAGCTCGGTCACGCCCTGTTGCTGGAACTGGCTGAAGGCCGTGCGCAGGTCGTCTTCGGCCGGCCCGATGAACGTGCGCATGTTGATGTAGCCGACCTTCTTGCCTCCATCGTCGAGTACCCGGGCGCCATAGCGGTCGGACAGCGGGTCGAGCGGGAACTCGGCCTTGGTGACGGTCACCTGGCTTTCCACCCCGTTGGCATCCCTGATGCGGAACACGCGCTGGGTTCCGGCAGTCGATGGTCCGAGAGCGTTCACCACCGCACTCGGGCCGCCCGACGCCATGAGGCTGGAAATAGTCTGCAACGAACTGGCATTCGGGCCGACCGAAAGCAGCTCAACCCCGCGGTCGAACCCTTGCGGGAAGGCCGGGCCGGTCTCGAACGCTTCGATCACGAACACGCGATTGTTGGCGGTGTCGTAGCCCAGCCGGATCCCGAAGCCCGCGCTGGAGCCGGACTGGTTGAAGGCGTTCTCTTCCGCGATCGAGGTCATGAAAGTGAAAAACCGGTCGCGCGACTGGGCCCGGGCGGGGGCAACCAGCGCGTCGATGTAGTCATCGATATTGCTGAAGCTGGCCTTGTTGACGTTGGGGGCGACCAGTTCCGGGAACAGATACCATTCGTCGATCACCGCCTTCACGAAATCCTGCCGCGCCGAGAGCGAGCACGCAGCGGTGGCGGGAGGGGTGCCGCCCCCGCCGCCGGTCGGGGGCGCACTACCGCCGCCACCGCCACAGGCAACCAAGGCGAACGACATCAAGGCGGCGATGGAATTGCGAGCGACACCCATACCCAATTGGCTCCAGCTGTAATTGCGACCCCTGTCGGCCTGCCGCGCAGGTCCTGTCGGGTGAGGCACGATGCCGCCTTAACCGGCGATGAGCAAGCCGGAGCCGCCTCGAATCGGCTGTCACCTTTGCCAAACGGCGGTTTGCAGGCGTAATTTTGTTTCACAGCGGTGGAAAACCCGTCCGGCGCGGGTCTTGTCCCCTCGCAGGGGGCAGGGGGACCGCCTAGGTTTGCCCCGATAACATTGCAGGAGTGCCCGTGTCCGATTCTGCCCCCGACTGGCTTGCCAGAGCCTTGCCTGCCCTCTCCGGCGGTTGCGCCGGCCTGGCGGTGGCGGGGCTGTGCGGAGCGGAGCAGCTGGGCAAGGGCGGCTTTGCCCTGTCGAGCCCGGCCTTCGGCAACGGCGAGGCGCTCGACCCGAGCTTCACCGCCGACGAGGAAGACGCGGTCGCACCTCCGCTGGAGTGGACCGCGCCGCCGCCGGGCACGCAGGAGCTCGCACTGGTGGTCGAAGACCCCGCCGGTCGTGGTGGCGATGCGATGTGCCACTGGCTTGTCTGGGGTCTGGCCGGCCAGCGCGGCAAGCTGCTCGAAGGCGAAACACCGCCTCGGGTCGGCAAGAATGCCAAGCGCAATTCGGAATGGCTGCTGCCCGAACCGCCGCACGACGATCCCGCGCATTCCTATGTATTCCAGCTCTTCGCACTGGACTTGCCGCTCACGCTGATGCCGGGCGCAAGTCGCGAGGATCTTGTCGCCGCCATGCGGGGCCATGTGCTCGGTGTGGCCCTGCTCACCGCGACCTATGCGCGCGAGGAGGACGACGGGGACTGGGATGATGACGACGACGAATAGCCAAACCAGGAAAGGAACCAGAAATGGCTGGAAATAACGCACTGCAGAAGCCGGTTAATCTCTCGGGCGAGCTCGAGGCGGTGGTCGGCAAGGGCCCGATGACCCGCGCCCAGGTCACCTCGAAGGTGTGGGAATACATCAAGGCCAACGGCCTGCAGGACACCAAGGACAAGCGTCAGATCAATCCCGATGCCAAGC
>JAHDXX010000132.1 GCA_023384025.1 Sphingomonadaceae bacterium | reverse complement strand
TCGAGGTGCGGCATGTACTGCGCCGAGGCCGACCCGGTCAGGGCGAGCGCGGCGGCGGCAAGCACGGCACCGGTCTTGGTTCGGATCATCGTGGCATCTCCCCTCTGCACAGCGTCATATCCGCACCGCGCGCGCCTGTCACACCGGTTTGTGGGGCCGGAGACGGGGGGAGACCTGTTACAGGTGTTACACTGTCCAGGGGATTTTCCGACGCCTTGCACGGCGCCCCGTCACCTTGCACCTGCGAAGCGTAACCTTGTGCGGGCGCAGCGACACCTTGTGCCGCGCAGGCGTCGCCTTGCGCAGCCGGAGCGTCACCCTGGCGGGCGGCGTGGAGCGCGAGCATCTCCGCGATCCCCGGCCCCTCCCATGGCGAGCGCGCGCGCCCCATGCTCGCCATGGCACGGGCGCGGATGCCCTGCCGCCGCGCGCCCTCGAACGCCGCGGAGAACAGCGTGCCGCCGAACGCAACATCGGCGAGCCGTGCGCGCAGGCGGTAGGCCGACTGCCGCGTCATCCCGACGTGCCGCGCCGCCTCCGCCACCCGCCCGGAGCACGCCAGCGCCTCGAGAAAGGCGACGACCTTGGGCATGGTCCAGCGATAGTCGGCGTTGTTGCGCGGGGCACGGCGGGCGCGGGGGCGAGGTTGCGGCGGAGCGGGATGGGTCATCCGGCAGGATAAGCCACAGGCGGGGGTGTGTAGGAAAGTGGTTTTGCTTCCGGCGAGCAGGTTCCCTTCTCTCCGTCACGCCAGGCTTGCCTGCCCCTGCGAAAGCAGGGGAGCCGGGTTTCTGCTGTCTCGTTTCGCGCAAAGACGCAAAGGCGCTAAGATAAAGCGCCTGCGGCGCAGCCGCCATCATCACCAGCGGTCAGTGTCTGCGGGACGGTGACTGGAGAGAAATACACCACCCACCGCCCCTTTGCGTCTTCGCGTCCCTTCGACAAGCTCAGGACATGCTTTGCGTGTGAAAAATCGACGCTCGCCATCGGAGTACGCAATCTGAGCTGCGACTGCCCCGACACAAATCCATCCAGCCTTGAAAAACCCATCACGATAGGTTATCAAGCGCCATGGTCACCGTCCATGGTGAATCGGGCTTCCGGTTCATCATCTTCGCCGATGATCACGAACCGGCCCGTGTTCATATGTTCGGTGATGGGCAGGCGAAGATCAACCTGGCTGGCATCGATGGTGCGCCAGAGCTGGTCAGCGCTGCGGGAATGAAAGCGGGCGATCTGAGGAAGGTGATGCGGATCGTTACCGAGCAGCAGGCTTCCCTGCTCGAACAATGGAAGGCCTGGCATGGTTGAATTGACCGACGCACAGATCACTGCCGCCAACGAGCGCGGGCGGATCATCGCACAGACCCAGCCGCACGCGAAGTCGGCGCGCTATGACGCGAAAGCAGACCGGGTGATTGTCGAACTCACCAGCGGCGCCACCTTCGCGTTCCCCCCGCGCCTCGTGCAGGGGCTCCACGACGCCACCCCGGCGCAGATCGGCGAGGTCGTGGTAATCGGCGCGGGCTATGGCCTGCACTGGGAGACGCTGGACCTCGACTACACCGTCCCCGGCCTGATCAACGGCGTGTTCGGCACGGCGAAGTGGATGGCGGCACAGGCGGGACGGGGAACCTCGGCGGCAAAGGCTGCGGCGGCGCGGGCAAATGGTGCGAAGGGTGGGCGGCCGAGGAAGACGGGGTAACGGCCTGGTGAGGCGATGGCGAGAGTGTTGAGTGCGCTGTCACCGTAATCTGTAATATTATTTGTTTCACACGAAGACGCAAAGGCGCGAAGAGGTCGCCCCTGCGGCAAAGCCGCCATCAAGACCCAAGGCCAGTCCGCGCGGGACCGTGGCTGGAGAGCAATACGCCAACCCCACCGCCCCTTGGCGCCTTTGCGTCTTTGCGCGAGAAAAACTGGCTATTCGGGCAGTGGCACACCTGCGCAGATTGCCGACGTGGAGGGGATCGGTGCAGACAGGATGGGCGGCCGCAGCGGATGGTTTTGAGAATCCCAGTCACACCCAACCCTTAATTAGCCCGCAAACGTCGCTCTAATGAAGGGCAGCCTTTGATTAGACCGCCTCCCCCTTCCCGTCACCCCGGACTTGATCCGGGGTCCAGCTGCCTTGGCTCACACGAAGACACGAAGAGGTCGCCCCTGCGGCAAAGCCGCCATCAAGACCCGAGGCCAGTCCGCGCGGGGCCGTCGCTGGAGAGCAATACGCCAACCCCACCGCCCCTTCGCGTCTTTGCGCCTTTGCGCGAGAAAAACTGGCTACCCGGCCAGCGGCACACCTGACCTGCCTGACCTCGCGCAGGCGGGGGAGCCGGGGTCCAGCTGCCTTCTTGCCCAGCCCCGAACAAGCGGACCCCGGGTCAAGCCCGGGGTGACGATGGGAATTAGGTATAGTGTCCCCGGAATTTGATGGGAATTAGGTATAGTGTCCCCGGAATTTGAGGTATAGTGTCCCCGGAATTTGTAGTGTCCCCGGAATTTGCCGGAATTTGAGGTATAGTGTCCCCGGAATTTCGGCTCACGCAAAGGCGCGAAGGCGCGAAGGATGCCTTGCACCCTTCCCGTCACCCCGGGAAGCGTAGCTCACCAAAGGTGACTTGATCCGGGGTCCAGCTTTTCTGGTTCACACGAAGCCTGTCCTGAGCCTGTCGAAGGGACACGAAGAGGTCGCCCTTGCGGCAAAGCCGCCATCAAGACCCGAGGCCAGTCCGCGCGGGACCGTGGCTCGAGAGCAATACGCCAACCCCACCACCCCTTCGCGTCTTTGCGTCTTTGCGCGAGAAAAACTGGCTGCGCGGCGAGCGGCGGCGCGGGCGAATGGCGCGAAAAGCGAGCAACTGAGGACGATGGGGTGAGGGACTAATGGTATAGTACCCTCGGAATGCCCCCGGAATTTCCAACCAGCGAGTCACGCAATGAACTGCCGACTAACTACTGGGAGCTTCGAAATCCACCGTCATTCATCGGCAGCCAGCCATTGGTTTCCAGCTGTTCAAAAGCAATACTGATTTGACGTGGAGTGAAGTTGGACTTGCGTTCATTCCAAGTCGCAAACACCCGCCCGACTTCGGCTTCGTCTTTTGCCCTTTCCTCCCAGACAGCCCAATGCGTGGTTGCGAGAAGCTCTAGCCCAAGAGGCGTCTCGAAGCCTCTAACCAGTTCCTCGATCCTACCGAACGAAACCGCCGTCAGGTCATCAGATGCGATGACAGACTGGGCCGCTTCCAGAGCGCCGGGAACGATCTCCAGCCGCTTATCCGGCTGATCGCCGCCGTAGCCATACCCCGCGATGTAATAGCCTTCCATATCGGACAGGACGTGTCGCAGGTTCTCGGCATAGGGGCCATAGTGCGCCTTCCTGAAACGCAGGCGCATTGCAAGGCCGGATGCCTGAAGGAAATACACCAGCTTGTGCAGTTCCAATAGAGTGATATCCGGCTCCATCAGGCCGCGCACGTAACGGTCCATCAGGCCCACAAGGGCAGCGCGGATAGGCGTCAGTTTCGGGGCTTCCTTGGTGCGGTGCCGCTTCATCGTTTCGGCATCAGGACGCGGCTCGAAAAGGGTAATGGATACATCATCGAGGTCGGCAAGAGCCTCCATGATCCGTGCCTTGACGGCGGGCCACGGTAGGCCACCAAGCCCGCTGCCGAGCGGCGGCAAGGCAATCGACTTGATCTTGTATTCGGTAATTACCCGCCGAAGATCGACCAGCCCCGCTTCGATATCCTCTATCCGGCTATCGCCCCGCCAATGGCGCTTGGTGGGGAAATTGATGATGTAGCGCGGGTTGGTCAGTTGCCCTGTGGCATGAATATGCATCTTGCCGGGCACGACCTCCTTGGCGGCGCAGGCAGCGGCATAATCTGTGAAGTTGGCGGGCCAGGCATCCTTAAACTGCAAGGCGATACCCCGGCCCATGACGCCAACGCAATTGACCGTGTTGACCAACGCTTCCACATCGGCGGCAAGCAAATTGCCCTGCGTCGTGCTGATCATATGTGTTTCCCCTTGTGGCATTAGTAATACCATCCGCGCCTAATTTCCACCTGCGGGCGGTGGGCGGCCCCGTGAATGGCATCGGCCACCTGCGCTGCAACCAGATTGTCGATCACGCCAATCCGCTCGACCAGTTCCCAAGGGAAACCACCTTCGAGCAGGAACTCAGCCTGCTTGGCATCCTTGTTGGCTGGCGTGCTGAAATCAGTTCCCAGCACTGCCTGCCAGTTTACGTCTCTAAGCTGGGCAAGGCTAATGCGAAACTCGGCATAGTTGGCCGATGCATTACCCAACGTGAACGCCCAACGCTTGCCCTGTCCGTTCGCCCATTCGACCACAGCGCGCATATCCGCCTCCAAATGAACAATGGGTCTTTGTCCGCCGCGATAGGCTAAGCTTGCATGATTGGCCCGATGGATAACATAAAGCATCATCGATCTAGAACAAAAGTAGAACGGAACACAACCCCCTACCGCGAGGCCATCGTGCCCAACGACCGGGCGGGTGAGGCGATGGGCCTTGAGGTCATGCATCCCGATCACCGTGCCTTGGCCGTTACGGCCATTCATCTGCACGTCGGGCAGCAAGCCCCCGCTTGCTATAACAGAAGGCAAGCGGTCGATATGCAGGATATGGTAGATTTTCGGGTGGGATGGCGCCGGTACCATAGCTGCCGATTACCTCAATCCCGCTCCCGGTCCCCCGCCCCCAGATACAGCTCCCGCCCCTTCTCCTCGTACAGCGCGCTCATCTCCGCCATGCCCTTGAGCGCGGCTTCCTTGCTTGCGGCGGCGGCTTCGGCGGCGCTTTGCATGCTGGCGATGAAGCCGTCGGCGCTCTGGTTCTGCTTCGAGGCAAAATCCCGCACGTCCTGGCTGATCTTCATCGAGCAGAACTTGGGCCCGCACATCGAGCAGAAGTGGGCCGACTTGGCGCCTTCCGCCGGCAGGGTCTGGTCGTGGTACTGCTCCGCGGTTTCGGGATCGAGGCTGAGGTTGAACTGGTCGCGCCAGCGGAATTCGAACCGCGCCCGGCTCAGCGCGTCGTCGCGTACCTGCGCGGCCGGGTGGCCCTTGGCCAAGTCCGCCGCGTGGGCGGCGAGCTTGTAGGTGACCACGCCGACCTTCACGTCGTCACGGTCGGGCAGGCCCAAGTGCTCCTTGGGCGTGACGTAGCAGAGCATCGCGGTGCCATACCACCCGATCTGCGCCGCGCCGATGCCGCTGGTGATGTGGTCATAGCCCGGGGCGATATCGGTGACGAGCGGCCCGAGGGTGTAGAACGGCGCCTCGCCGCACACCTCGAGCTGCTTGTCCATGTTCTCCTTGATCTTGTGCATCGGCACGTGGCCGGGCCCTTCGATCATCACCTGCACGTCTTCCTTCCACGCGCGGTGGGTGAGTTCGCCTAGGGTGTAGAGCTCGGCGAACTGGGCTTCGTCGTTGGCGTCGGCGATGCTGCCGGGGCGCAGGCCGTCACCCAAGGAATAGGCGATGTCGTAGGCCTTCATGATCTCGGTGATCTCGTCGAAGTGCTCGTAGAGGAAGCTCTCCTTGTGGTGGGCGAGGCACCATTTCGCCATGATCGAGCCGCCGCGGCTGACGATCCCGGTCACCCGCTTGGCCGCCAGCGGCACGTAAGGCAGGCGCACGCCCGCGTGGATGGTGAAGTAGTCGACGCCCTGCTCGGCCTGCTCGATCAGCGTGTCGCGGAAGATCTCCCAGGTCAGCTCCTCGGCAATCCCGCCGACCTTCTCCAGCGCCTGGTAGATCGGCACGGTGCCGATCGGCACGGGGCTGTTGCGCAGGATCCATTCGCGGGTGTCGTGGATGTTGCGCCCGGTGGAGAGGTCCATCACCGTGTCCGCGCCCCAGCGGGTCGCCCAGACCATCTTGTCGACTTCGCTGGCGACGTCCGATGCCACCGCGCTGTTGCCGATATTGGCGTTGATCTTGACGAGGAAGTTGCGCCCGATCGCCATCGGCTCGGTTTCGGGGTGGTTGATGTTGGAGGGGATGATCGCGCGGCCCCGGGCGACCTCGTCACGGACGAATTCGGGGGTGACGTAATCGGGGATCGCCGCGCCGAAGCTCTGCCCTTCCCGCGCATATTCGCGCAGCCGCTCGCGCCCGAGGTTCTCGCGGGTGGCGACGTATTCCATTTCCGGGGTGATGATCCCCCGCCGGGCATAGTGCATCTGGCTGACGTTCATGCCCGGCTTGGCGCGCAGCACCTTCTGCCGCACGCGCGGGAACGGGGGGACACCGCCGCTGCGGTCGGGGCCAAGCTGGCCGTTGTCTTCCGGCTTGACCTCGCGCTGGGTCACTTCCTCGACATCGCCGCGCCCGCGAATCCACGCGGCGCGCAGTTCGGGCAGGCCGGCGGCAATGTCGATCACCGCGTTGGGGTCGGTATAGGGTCCGGAGGTGTCGTAGACCCGCACCGGCGGCTCGCCGCTGGAGGGCTCGAGATCGATCTCGCGCATGGCCACATTGAGCGGCCCGACATGGACCTTGCGGCTGCCCCGGATCGGCCCGGTGGTCACGCCGATTTCGAGTCTGGAATTGATGTCGGCCATGCGAAGTCTCTCCTCTGGGCGGAGTGCGGACTTCCGGCGTGAACCGACCCGCTCCCTCCGCCGATGCTAGTCGGTTCAGGTTCGACGGGTCGCAGGGCGTGACACCTGCCTCTCAGCTCGCACGAGCTCCCCGGGGATGGGGGAGAGGTTAAACGCATAAGCGTCCCGCTGCAATGGAGTCGGCTACAATTGCTTTTTGAACCCCCTTGCCGGGCCCCAACCCTTAGTCCAAAAGATTCCTCTACATGATTGCAATTCGTTCTCGCAAAGACTTGGAAATCTTTCTTCCATCCAAGCCTGCTCCTTGGACCAGGTCACTCGCCGCACGTTCTGCAATGCGTGTCCTGACGAATACTGCGAAAATAGATAACGAATGGCTCAAGTTAAATGGCCTGACCGTAATTCGAATGAATTTCATTATTTGGCTGGCCTGCTTCGATTCCTCTAATTTAATCATGAATTCCGTGACAGAGGCGGGCGTGAGCGGGTTGTCCGCAAGAAATAAGGGCGGGAGTCATCAGTTTGAGTCAGCCGTTTCGGCTGCTTATTTCAGTATATTATCTTTGCTTTCTAAAGAACATGTTCACGGAATCCATGCAATTAACTATGCGTCCTCAACACACCAAAACTGGGAGTCGGTATCTTACGATTTAGAGGCTCTTTCCGAACTGGGGTCAGACGAAAATTCTGCAAGTCGCCTTATGACAACACCGCTTTGGCGGGCAGATCGTCCGACAAATTGGCACGCTTCTTTTAGGAGGTGGGCAAATCGCCTGCTTGCAATTGACACGAATTATAGAGTTTGGATCGAATGGTACGAATGCCGCTTACGGGGTGAGGTCTTCGGTTTTAACATACCCGGCGACAAAAATCGCTTTGAAGATAAGGGCATTCTAAATAGGATTATTAATGAATCAAATAACAATTTTTGGAACAAAGGTCATGAATTTGTAAATTCGGAACTTGCTCGCTGGCTATATGAGGCCCGCGAGAGGGCCCACCCGAAGGAAGTTCATCCTCTAAGCACACAAGGCATCACCACCGGACCGCCTGAAACAAGCCATCCTTCGCTCACGGTGGACGCTCAGCTCCCGCCACCCCAAAACCGTAACGTCCTCTCATTCAAATCGACTCCTGAAGGCCGGATCGCGATCGATGCTACCGCGATGTCAGATCGGCTGCGCAACGATCAAGACGCGCGGCAACGCTATGATGAAGCGGTCAGTGAAGCCAAATTGGCACTCGATCGGTGCTTGCGCAGCAATGCCGGCGCGCGGCTGACAAGGCTGCTGGAGAACTATCTGGCTGCCACCGGCGAAGGGCTCGATGATGCCAAGCCGAGCCTGATTGTTCAGCGCGGTGAGCGGCTTCGTCAGGAATTAACCGGTTGCG
The DNA here is from genome assembly GCA_023384025.1 of Sphingomonadaceae bacterium. Lineage (GTDB taxonomy): Bacteria > Pseudomonadota > Alphaproteobacteria > Sphingomonadales > Sphingomonadaceae > 34-65-8. The sequence continues at coordinate 859 of JAHDXX010000132.1, read as the reverse complement.
AAAACCCTGACAGCTTCATTTATCCGATCGCCGACGATCTGCGTAATGACCTGATGGGCTGGCGCACCGCGCATAACATGATGGTCGGGCTCGATCCGGTGCTCAATGCCGCTGATCTGGCAATGTTGGGACCGGACCGGCAACCCGCGCTGATTCCGCCAGATGAGATCGAGGAGAAGGTCGAAAAAGCGGACCAAGCCGGTCTCATCGAGACCGGCGATGCCGAGATTATCGCCGAAGGCATAGCGCTTGCTCCCGCATCTCCAGACATCAACGACCGGCGAACAATCTGGAGCGTCGAGGTCATCCGAAATCTCTTCTCGGAATCGATGGGGATCGCACTCAACCCATTGAACGCAGACGCGCAGGCATCAGGAATAATCTTGATGTCAGGGTTCAGGGCAGTTTGCGGTTCAATCGACCATGCAAAATTCATCGTAGAGAATCGTGATTGGATTCTGGATCGACTTGGCAGCACGCCGACATGGCGAGATTTGATCGATGGTCTGGTTGAACGGCTTGAAACGATTACGCCATTCGATCCGAAATGATCCTCGGTTTCCATGACCGTCCTCTACCGCCTCGACACCTCCGCCGCCGCGCTGGCCGAGCGGTTCGGCGCATGGGTCGATCCGGCTGACCCGTGGGCGGGCGGCGTGGTCGTTCCGGGCAGTTTCGCCCCGGTCATCACGGCCGGGCGCGAGTTTGTGGCCGGGCCGCGACCAGCGGGCGGAAGCAGGCGGCGCCTCGTGCCGCGCCTGTGGGGTGTTCCGCCGCCGCCATCGGCACCACACGCCAGCCGCCCGGTGCTGACCGTGCGCAACCCCGACAGCCCGTTCTGGGTCGGCAACCTGCGCAA